>WRKL01000022.1 GCA_009778115.1 Oscillospiraceae bacterium
ACGACCAAGAACCTCAGAAAGGGCAGAAGATATCAGTTCAGAGCCCGTGCGATCAAGCGCATCGCAGGCAGAGTTGTGAGAAGCGCATGGTCCGGAGCATCCAAGGCACTTTTAATCAGATAGGATAACGTTAATCAAATAAGGATATACGCTAATCAGATAAGATAACGACGATCCACAAAGAACTCCCGCGCGTTTTAGTGCGGGAGTTCTTCTGCAGCCTCGTTCAGCCTTTGGCAGCTATACTAATCTTGTTGTCATACTAATCCCACATTAAAATCATTGTTTCAAACTTCGTTCGTTATTCGTTTTTCTTAAAAAACTACTCACTCGTTTTCAACGGTTTTTAAAATGGGATTAGTATCATCGTTGTTTTGAACAATATCGAAGACAACGATGGTAACGATGGCGACAATAGTAATCGGAAGAATTCCGGCAAAATACATAAAAATACCATTAAGCTCTCTCCCCGCAGTCTCTGCTGCGGGGAGAGAGCTTAATGGTACGCAGCAGAGCTGCGGGAATTAGATTCGGAGAGATTAAAATTTGTGGGTAATGATTATTGAAAATAATAAAAATATGTCATATAATATATAAAATGAAATATAGCTTATGTTTATGGTTTTTACGATTTAATCGCAGCGAAAGAGAGGAAGCTAGTTTGAGAAAGATCGCAGTATTACTAACATTACTAATGTTGACATTGCTGACGCTGACAGTAACATTATTTTTTGCCTGCACGGGAGCGGAAAGAGGAACGTCAATAGAATCAGAAGCGGAAGAACCGCAAAGCGAGGAGGTGAGCAGCGAAATTTTAAGCTCAGAGGAAAGTTTAAAAGAAGAGCTGTCTTCCGAAATTAGCTCCGAAGCTGTGAGTTTTGAGGAAGAGGACAAACCCAGACTTAACGAGGATTTGCTTTCAGATATCGGCTTGACTTACCCGGAGTTGATAAAAAAGCGGGGTAGGCTGAAGAACGTCATTGGGGGCGAGGGCGGAGTAGGTTATAAATTTGAAAATGGTTATGGTGGATATTTTTGGGCACCTATAAATTTAGATTATGGGCGGAAAATCAAGGAATCCGAAGGTTTCCCCAAATTCCCTATAGACGAAAATAATAACATAATAATTGAGAAGGCTTATTTACCGAAACCTCAAATTAAATGTATTTTTATCGATAATATCCAAATAAAAGACTTGTTTCTAGAATTTTCATCATTTATGGAAGCTTCTGAAATTGAGAATATATACAATATTAAATACCATGGTTCTATGGATGAAAGTGAATTTGGATATCAAGATTGGGAATATAGCTCATATTTTACATATGAAGATAAAAGCATTACAATATACACACATAAGAAGGGAGTAATTGATTTAAACTCTTGGATAATAATCAAGAAATTATAGAAACTTAAATAAAAACACAAGAGAAACTACCATGAGAACGATCACGGTATTACTAACAAAGATACGAGGCACTGCACTTAAGCCATTGAACCGCCGTGTATCGAACGGTACGCACGGTGGTATGAGAGTTTGGATACTTAAAAAATGGGGCAGTCTCCTGTCTGATTTTTACAACTATTGATGATACAGCTAAATATAGCTAAAATAAATTAAACTTAATACTTTAATATACCGGATTTTTTTTATTAGCCTTGATTTTTTAACAATTCCAAAGTAGTATAGGAGATGCAGAGAATTTTTTATAAAGGAGAAATTGAACATGTCAAAAAAACTGGTGATACTCGTTTGCTGCGCTGCGTTCTCGCTGGCAATATTGCTTGCAGCGGCGCAAGTTTTTAGGATCGATCCGGGGCCAGCAGGGCTGACCAATAACTCCGGGCGAGAACTCAGTTCAGAATCAGAAGATGATGAAACCGAAGATGGATCAAAAAATCAAAGCGGTAACGAAAGCTCTTCACTTCCCTTGTCCGACGAAACCGAACAAAGAGGGAATACAGCAGGAAACATTGTAAATGTTGGGACAGTGGCGCAAAGCGGAGACTGGCATTTTATTTCTAAAGGCACTTCGTTGTACAGAATGCGGGCTAACGGAAAAGACCGCAAACGAATCGTGGATGGTCATTACCCCAGCTATGTTAATGTGGTAGGGGACTGGATTTACTTTAGAAGTGTCAAGGAAGACATTTATAAAGTAAGGACGGACGGAAAAGGATTGACATTTTTTAGCATAGACGATGGGCATTATTTGAATGTTGTAGACGATTGGATATATTATATAAACAAAGATGACAATGAACGCGTGTATAAAATCCGAACCGATGGTACCGACAGGAAAAAACTGAGCGACGATGAAAACTGCCAGGATATAAACGTGGCTGACGGCTGGATTTATTACACATCCAAAAAAAATGATAAACACCATTTATACAAAATGCGGACAGACGGTACAGGACGTATACGTTTCAGTGATGATTACTGTGCTTTCCCAAATGTAGTAGATGACTGGATTTATTACAGCAATTTTGACGACGGCAGAACTATATACAAGATACGAACAGACGGTACGGGACGTGAAAAGATAAATAATGATGAGAGCCTTGCTTTAAATATTTCAGACGGTTGGATATATTATAGCAACCAAAGCGATGAAAAAAGGATTTATAAGATCCGGACCGACGGTACGGGAAAGGAAATGATATGTGATGAAAAATCTTGGGCTATCTGTGTTGTTGATAACTGGGTTTATTCTAAACAGGGAACCCCTGTTTCCCCTATGTACCGCGTAAAAACCGATGGCACGGGATATGAATTACTAACGTTTTAATATACTTACGAAAGATATGAGGATAGTTAAAAATGAAAATATCCATCTATAGAAAGGAACGATCATGCGTATGAAAAAGCTAACAGCGTTACCAGTGTTACTGCTAACATTGGTAATATTAGCAACTACACTCTCAGCCTGCGCGGGAGACGCTACGAGTGAATCGGATGCATCAGGTATTGAACAATCAAGCGGGAGCAAATCGATTGAATCACAAACAGAAAGCAGTAAGGAGGAGAGTAAAGTAACAAATATTCCCGGATTGGGTGAAGAACTTGAAAAAAAAATAAAAGAAGATTGGCTGGCGCATTTACAAAATCGTTCAAATTCTGACCATTATTCTAATATAACTGCAAATGATATTCAGGTGCGTTTCATTGACAAATGCAGCAATGGGGTAGTGATTATCATGGATTACCCCAGAAGGCTTGGTGTTTTAGATGTTTGGCATCCAGAACTGGTAATTATCGGAGGTTATGATTTTTGGATAGAGTTTACTCATGCAAGGCCTTATTTTTATAATGATTCTAATTTTTTGAGCTTTGAACAAGCCTATGAGCAGGGCTTACTTTTACACACAGAACTTTACGATTTATCAAAGCATTTTAGCAAGTAAGACGAAAATTTTTAATATTAAATATTTAACAATCTATAGAAAGGAACGATCATGCGTATGAAAAAACCACCAGCGTTACCAGTGTTACTGCTAACATTGGTAATATTAGCAACTACACTCTCAGCCTGCGCAGGAGATGCTACGAGCAAATCGGATGTATCAGGTAGTGAACAATCAAGCGAGAGCAAATCAATTGAATCACAAACAGGAAGCAGTAAGGAGGAGAGTTCGGCATTTTTCGATGACAATGACTACGAAAAATACATAGACGTAAAATTTGAACGAACACCGACTATTGATGAAGATTTCAAGGATGACAGGGTTATTGTAACCCTTAAACACAAATACAGCAATTTAGATATAGAAACCGATTTATATAAATTTGAAACTGAAAAAATTGTTGTAGCGGATTCTTTAAGCTCTGTTAATAGCAAAAATGCAACAGTTTCTACTGAAAAATCCGAATTTGACACAAGAAATCAAATCAAATTTGAAACAATAGAAGATATAATGCCTTTAAAAACAAATGGTGAATATAATTCTTTGATTAATAAAGATGTTTATCACCAAATATTATCGATAAAAATATATCCAACTGGGAAAGAAAAAGTTCTTGAAGCAATATCTGAATTAAAAAAATGGATATGGTTTTAGATGCAGAACCGTCATATAACGCCGTCGCAGTGCCTGATTAAAAATAAAAAACGATACAATTTTTATAAAGGAGAAATTGAACATGTCAAAAAAACTGGTGATACTCGTTTGCTGCGCTGCGTTTTCGCTGGCAATATTGCTTGCTGCGGCGCAAGTTTTTAGGATCGATCCAGGGTCGGCAGGGCTGACCAACAACTCCGGGCGAGAACTCAGTTCAGAATCAGAAGATGATGAAACCGAAGATGGATCAAAAAATCAAAGCGGTAACGAAAGCTCTTCACTTCCCTTGTCCGACGAAACCGAACAAAGAGGGAATACAATCGGGAATAGCACTGTTTATTGGTCGATCGCTCAAAGCGGGGATTGGATTTATTATCTTGCACATGATAACGAAAATAGTCTTTATAAAATCCGGATTGACGGAAAAGATAAGCAAAAAGTAGGTGAAAAGGTTTATTCAAATATCAATATTGTGGGAGATTGGATTTATTATTGCGGAACAGAACAAGGCTCAGGAATATATAAAATGAAAATTGACGGTACAAAAAAAGAATTAATTATAAAAGATCATGCATTTTTCATGAGTGTCGTCGGTGGATGGATTTATTATTCCCACATTGAACAAAGTGGCATTGACGGTAATATATACAAAATTAGACTTGACGGCACAGATAAAACAAAGTTGAACTTAGATAAATCTCGCCGTTTAAATGTGGTAAATGATTGGATTTATTACACAAATACGGATGACAACAATGCCATATACAAAATTCGGACTAACGGTACTGAACGCACACGTCTAAGTAATGATTCTGCTTTCGTTATTAATGTCGTTGATGGTTGGGTCTATTACAGTAATAATGACGATAATAAAACTATATATAGAATGAAAATTGACGGTTCCGAACGGGAACGACTAAATGATGATGAGAGTTACGCTTTGAATGTATCAGATGGTTGGATTTATTACATAGGCGTTATTGATGATAACTTTGCATTATATAAAGTGCGGACAAGCGGTGCTGAAAAAACAAAACTAAGTGATAATGTGGATGCTAGTACCTCTTTAATGGGCATTGGAGTTGCTGACAACTGGATTTATTATTTATCTTACGATATGAGTTTATTTCAAATCCACACATTTCGAATACGCACTGATGGCACAGGCGAAGAAAAATTAAATTGGAGAGAACAATAAATTGCTATAATCACCCCGGCGGTGCCATTATATTCTATATATATCATTTATTTACAATTTATATAAATATTGGGGATTGACATTCATCGCAATATATGTTAAAATCTGGAATATACTCGTGAAAATCTACTCAGTGCGATGAGTTTCGTCGAACCGCAGTATTTAAAATCGCAGCTTGATGTCGGATTATGCCGTGTATAAGGGATTTGGGGTAATGGACATAAAATTTAGGAGGTTGGAATGAAAAAGCAAATGTTCAAAGTTGTTATTACTGCAGGAATGGACTACACCGATAACCTGAAGAACGCCCTTGAAGAAGAGGATGTCGAGGTAATAACGGTCCCAAAAGACGCAGAAGCGGTTCTTACCGCTTTGAAAACCGGAGTAAATGCGGCTGTGTTGGAGTTTTCAATGAAAGGTATGGATGCAAGTGCGGTCATTAGCCGCGCAAAACAAACTATTTCTCCTTTGCCGAAAATTGTCGTAGCATCAGCGGATGATTCCGAAGCGACCGAAGCGCTGGTAATAAAAAGCGGCGCGGCGTTATATTCCATCAAACCATTTGACTGTGTTATGCTGGGAAGCACTATCATCAAAATGCTCGGCAACATTTCTCCATTTATCCAAAAAGACGGCAAGCAAGTGGGTATGGAACAGATAATTACCGATGTTATGCACCAAATCGGGGTTCCGGCACATATCAAGGGTTACCATTATTTGCGCACGTCAATACATTTGTGCATAAATGACGGCGCTATGATAAGTGCGGTTACAAAACTTCTATATCCCACCGTGGCAAATCAATATAAAACAACGGCTTCCCGTGTTGAACGTGCGATTCGTCATGCGATTGAAGTGGCGTGGGACCGCGGTGATGTGGATACCCTGAATTCTTATTTCGGATATACTATACACAACGGGCGCGGAAAGCCCACAAACTCCGAATTTATAGCCATGATAAGCGATAAACTTAAATTAAAGCATCAACGTTTCCGTGAGGGATGATAAAAAATCCTTTGCCGGACCCTATCTAATTGTTTCTACATTAACCTTGGCGATTACGCTAAGGTTAATTTTTTCGGTATATTCATCCCAGTCCCGCGCTAATCTGTTCCATTCCCGTTTTTTTCCGTAAAGCCGGACATCGGACAGTTTGAAAGGATTTATTTTATATTCGTATATACACTTTTCCAGCGCTGTTTTTATCATTAAACTTATTTCTTTTTCCGCATAGAACGCAACAATTGCTGGCGGACTTTCGGTATTTGCGGTATCTGAGGTATTGTACGGCGGCGATTCTGTCAGACGGCTTACCCGGGCGTTTGAAGTTGATTTGACTGTAATATCTATTTTTTTATCGCTTATGCTTATTTCTGATCTGCTGCGTTTCGGAAGCAGTGTCAGAGATATTTCGCCGTCTTTCACCGAAAGCATCGTATTTTCGAAAGACCCCTGCGCCCACACTATTCCCCTAAGTTCCTGTTCGGACAAAAATCCTGTCAGCATTCCCCTGCGCAGTACCGCAGCACCGCCGATTTGCAGTTTTATACCGGCTTGTTCTTCGCTGCCCGACCCCTGTGCTTTGTGTATAACCGGTATTATAGCACAACCGGCTTTGTTGAATTCATCCTTAAACATATCCAGCAACCGGTTTTGGTTAATATACCCCTCTTTGATAAGATGTTTTAAATTGTTCTCTATATGGTCATCCGGAAGTATGCTGTTTTTTGCATTTTCTTCCACAATTTCGGATGCGCTGTTTTCTTTTGCCGCCAGCACATAAGAATTTGGTATGCTGTAAATTTTAGAGCGCATAAAGCTTAAAAAATCTCCGGAACCTTTTTGGGTCAGCAGTTTTTCGCTCAAAATAAAATATCGTGTTTGTCCGAAAAAAATATCTTTACCTTTATTTTGTCCGCTGTTTATTTCGCCGAACGCTTCAGGCAATGTTTTCCCCTCTCCCGAAACCGTGATCGAATCCGGCGCAACGGGATCGTCTGACGGTATGCCTGTTCCTCCTCCGGTTTTATTTAACTGTAAAGTTATTTTGTATCCGTTATCCGACAAATCTATTGCCGCCGCTTGTACTATCGCCCTTTCTTCGACCGGCAATCCGCCCATATACCTACACGAGCATAGCGTAAAACATAATATAAGCAAAACCGTCAATTTCACTGTTTCCTTTTCCTCCTTGAAATTATCAGAAAAAATAGCGGGAGTAAAAATACAAGTATCACCTGAGCGTAAAACAAAAATCCACGGCCGGGCATTGCTTCGGTTTGATCCGTCGCAAATGATCCGCGGTTTAATACCGTCAGATACACACCGAGAGTTATCAATATCAAGGTTAACGGCGCTCCGACCGTTTTAGCTTTGCCGGGCAGGAGCTGCCGAAGGATGTTATTCGCGCCGGTAATATATATCGTAATTTTCACAAAAACGATAAATGTCCACGGTAAGGCGTGAACTATATTAATATTTTTGAAAACCGTCATATGGCTGAAAGTTTCAAGCAGGAAGGTTGGAAAAGGCAGACTGCCGGCAAAATTGCCAAAAACAACGCGGGCAAGAAAGTTAAACGCCTCCATACAGGTAAGCGCGGCAACAAGGTAAAATAAAACTTTGCCTTTCCCCCGGGCCGTACCCTTTTTTATTTTGTTCTCTCCCTCATATTCTTTACTGTCCGGTACGCTGCGTGTTTGAGGTAAAAGCAATAAAATCAAAACAAGATCCGAGTTTTCCGCAGTTTGGATTAACGCTTCAAACCACATATTCCCCACTCCTGTTCCGGCAACCGAAGAATACAGCCATACCGTTTCAAATCTGCCGGCAAGCAAGAAAAACACCGCAATTATTTCTACGGTCAGCAGCAGGGCGGCAAACAAAGATATTCTTCCGATAGCTTCTATACCGAACCGCGCGGCATATGCACACACCAGAACCATACAGCCCGTTATCAGCAAAAACGGCGTATCGGGATAAACCGTGCTTATCATATAATTTCCGAACCGGGTTAAAGCAACACAGGCAAAAAATATTATATACACATAATAAACCGCACCAATGACCGTTCCTCCGGCTTTTCCCGTAAACCGGAACGCGGATGCTGTTATACCGTCGTCCGAATATTTTTTATTCAGCGCAAATGCGGGAATGAGCAGCAGCGCTTGCAACAGCATCGAAACAATATGGATCTTCAGGCTGTCGCCGTAAGCAAAATCTTCCAATCCACGGGCGCCGAACAGGGAAGATAACATACGGCAGCAAAAAAGCAATACCGCCAGCTGGAATATCGTGATCTTACCTTTCATCCGGTTATTTTCTCCATTCTTCTTGTTTAGGGGGTGTTGTTTATGCTTGAAAAAAACGGTTTATTCTCTTTCATCCGCTCCGGGCAAGTCCCCTATTTCGATATTTTTTTGTCCCAAAACTCTCCAGCTCGCCCGGATAAATACATCGCGGTTATTTTTAAAAGAAAACGGACTGACCGGCGAAAAGTAAGGGATTCCGAAATTGTTCAGTGCGCATATCTGGGTCAGCAGCATCAAAAAACCCAACGCTATACCGTAAAGCCCGAAAATCCCCCCGAAAAATATAAAAATAAACTTTAGCACTGAAACCGATTCGTACAGCGGTGCGATCACAAAAGCGGACAACGCGGTCATCGCTACTATCATTATCATGGGTGCGGCTATTATTCCCGCGCTTACCGCCGCATCCCCGATCACCAGCGCACCCACAATAGAAACGGCGTGTCCGATGGGCCGGGGAAGCCGGAGACCCGCTTCCCGCATAATTTCATATACGAGATGAATTACCAACGCCTCGATCATGATCGGCAAATGTGTATTCGTTTCCGCCGACATTATATTAAACAAAAATTCGTTCGGAAGTATTTGCGGGTGAAAATTAACGACGGCAACATACAGTCCCGGCAGGAACACCGTGACGAAAAATGCCGTCCACTTCAACAGCCTTGTAAAAGTTGAATAATAAGGTTTGTGGCTGTAATCGTCCAGCGAATGAAAATTTTCGACAAACAGAAACGGGAAAACCAAAACAAAAGGCGTCCCGTCCACAATAACACCTATCCGTCCCTCGGACAGTTTTGCCGCCAGAGTGTCCGGCCGTTCGGTTATACCGACTTCAGAAAACATATTAAAAGACCGTGTTTCCAGAAACGGCTGTAAATACCCGGAATCCAGTAACATATCCACCTTTACTTTATTTAGCTTTCTGCGGGTATCCTCGACTAGTTTTTTTGATGCGGTTCCTTCGATATAAGCAAGGCATACATCGGTTTTTCCGGTTTCACCTATCTTTATCATATCAAAACGCAGCTTCGGTGATTTAACCCTTTTACGCACAAGTGCCATATTTAAACGCACGGATTCGACAAATCCCTCCCGCGAACCCCGGATGTTTGCTTCACCGCTGGGCTCCTCTACCGATCTAACCGGAAAACCCTGTGTTCCTATCGCGATCCCGGCCGCCACACCATCGACAAGTACTACCGTAAAGCCCGACATGATGTATGAAAAAATATCCTCTGTATTTGCTGCGGTGTTCAGATCGGCAGCGGCTACGGCTTCCTTTTGCAGCGCGAAATATATATCCGCAGGAGTAAACTTTAATTTGTGCCGTAATTTCGACCGTAGAGCCCTCAGCGGCTCTAAAATAAACCTGCTTACGGCAAGCAGATCCGTCATCCCTTCGCAGCTTATGACATTAACGGACACCCCGTCAAGTACCAATTCACGAATCACCAAATCTGCGCTGTTTCCCGCTTTTTCCCGTATTGTTACTACATCGTCGATCAGGCTGCCCGTAAGTTGTGATAGGCTTTCGTATTCTCCGGATCCGTTTGAATCCGCCTGATCTTTTATTGATTTAATTATTTTATATGTTTTTATCTTTTGGGAAATATATCTAAACAAAACAAAAACTCCATTAATTTCATATTTGTAATCCTGAATTTATTTTATCCCCGCAATTCAGAATAATTCACAAATTAAGGAAAACAATATAACATAAATAAATTAAAGTGAATACGGAGAATTCATGATAGTTGTTTTTTTACGCGCAATCATCCTTTATTTAATAATAATTTTTTGCTTGCGCATAATGGGGAAACGTCAAATAGGTGATATGTCGCCCTCGGATCTTGTAGCGACGATCCTTATTTCCAATATGGCGGCACTGCCCATTGAGGATGTTAATATCCCTATGCTGACCGGAGCAGTACCCATCCTGGCACTCGCGGGCAGCGAATTGATTCTCACCAACCTTAATCTCAGATTCAGGGGTTTCCGCCGCCTTATGACGGGAAAGCCTATGATAATAATAAAAAACGGCGTTATACAGCAGGATCAAATGAAACTCTTGCGAATGTCCATTGACGACCTGCTGGAGGCTGCGCGCGGGTATAATATTTTTGATATTCAGGATGTCCATTACGCTATCACTGAAACTAACGGAAGTATCAGTTTTTTGAAAAAATTCACCAAAGAGAACCTTACGGCAGAAGCAATGGAAATCAAAGGTGCCGATATGCCACCGCCTAAGGTTATCGTTAGCGACGGCATATTGATAACACAAGGATTGAACGAAGCTTGCCTGGGCGAAAAATGGCTGACGGCAACATTGAAAGAAAATAATATTAACCTAAACGATATATTTCTCATGACCGCAGACGAGAATGCGAAATATTTTATCGTACCAAGACAAAATTAAAAATATTTTCCCGGCTCATTTATATTTTCCGGTTTGATTGCAGGAGATGAATATACCTCCTCGAAAATCACTTCGCAACGTATGATCTGTGTTCATACATCACGTTTTAATTCCCGAGGAGGTCTAATAATTTGAAAAGAATGATCACAATGGCGGCGATATGGGCGGCAATATTTATATTCGCAATTGCCGGGTTGGTTTATTTTAATTATATAAAGGAACGTCTTTACACCTATATTGATGCGGCGGCAAATACACACGACGTACAAGAAATGGTGGAATATTCGGACAAAATCTTGGAAAAATGGGAAAGCGGCTCGAAATTCCTGCGTTTTTTTGTTCGCCATAACGAACTTGATGAAACACAGATAATTTGCCATTCCATCAAAGCCTATGCCGAAGCGAGCGATATCGGGGAATTCAGGTCACAGCTGTTAAAGATACGGTTTTTGCTGAAACATATGTACGAAAGCGAAATGCCGCTATTCGGAAGTATTTTTTAAATCAGGAGATAAAATTGACGATCAATACAAACTTAGAAAAAAAATTGACCGATGTTCTTGCGGGTTATTGTACAATAAAATACAAAAAATCCGACACGCTCGTGAATCTTTTGAAAAAGAGCCTGGCAGACATCCGGCGTCAATATAAAAAAGCGAGCCTTGGCGGCGTGTATTCAACCTGCAATGAATGGCTTTGTGATAATTATTACATGATCGAGCAAGAGGGCAGAGCACTTTTGAAAAGTATCGCAAAAACGGCTCTTCCCTGTGCACCGGACGGTCTTGCTTATGTATACTCTTTTGTATATACGGCAACCTTAGATCTTGAATTTGAGTTTTCTACCGAATCCTGCACAGAACTTGTGACATTGTTCGAAAAAGGGCGTAACATTCAAAATTTTGAATTGGATTTTTTAAAAACAGCGATCCGTATAAGCGCAGTGGAAGGAGTGCGCCGTGCCGTTTGCACAAATGCGGAACAAATAAGAAAAGTTGACTCAAACGGACAACATGACGGAAAATCAGACCAAATCAAGCGGTCGGAACTGATTGGCAAATGCGTGACCTTATTATTTAATATCGATGCTGTAGATATGGATCAAATTGTAAAAGAAAAGAACAAGCTGGATATCGTGCTTCAAAACGACCCAAGCGGATTTTATAGCAAAATGAACGAAACCACCAAGCAGATATATAGGTATAAAATCAGCAGGATAGCATTAAAAATCCAAAAAGACGAAATAGAGCTGGCACGGGGATACGTTCAGGAAGCTTTCAAAAACAAAGAAGAACGCTTGAAAAACGCGGCAGCAAAAACGTCCGTAGAAAACGAAAGCATCCGCCGGGATCATGCCGGATTTTATATATACCGCGATTATGATAAATTAGTAAAATCCGGATTCGGGCACAGGGTGTTTATAAAAGCGCATTGGGGAATTCCTTTGATATTTTCTCTGACTCTGGCTTTTTTTATGAATAACGTTTGGTGGGCGTTGCTATTATTTTTCCCCATGTGGAATATAATAAAACCCGCATTGGAATATATCTGCATGAAAGGAACCCGTGGGGAGTATGCCCCAAGATTGGATTTTTCGGGCAGTATCCCTGAGACAGCGCAAACTCTGGTGGTAATTTCCACGTTGCTGCCTGATGTTAAGCAGCTTAACGAACTGCGCTCCAAGCTGGAAAAACTGTATTATACTAACGGCAAAGGCGCTGTCGCTTTTATGGCGCTCGCAGATTTAAAACAAGCGAAGTTTCCGGAAATGCCCGAAGATAAGGCGAAGATACGCGGTTGTGCAAATCTCATTCAATCATTGAACAGCAAGTATAACAATAAGTTTATGCTGCTTGTAAGAAAACGTTCGTTCAGCAAAACCGGGCGTATTTATATCGGCACCGAACGAAAACGCGGAGCGATCCAAACCCTGATAAATCTTATCAAAGGCGGGAGCGCAGATTATAATCATTTCACAGGAGATATTAAAAAACTGAGAACCGTAAAATATATTCTGGCTCTTGATTACGACACCAAGGCATTACTAGAATCCGCCTGCTCGCTGGTATCAATAGCGGAGCATCCGTTGAATTTACCCGAAACAGATGATGAACGCGGTATTGTTGTATCAGGTTACGGTATTATCGCACCATGTATGGCAGCCGATTTGCGAAGCTCGCTTTCCACACCGTTTACCAAGGTAATGTGCGGTGCCGGTGGTGTATCGGCATATGATATGCAATGCTCAAATTTATATCAGGATTTGTACGGTGAAGGGACATTCACGGGTAAAGGGCTGATCTGTGTTGATACTTTCCACAAAATGCTCTCAAACGTTTTCCTGCCCGAAACCGTATTGAGCCACGATATATTGGAAGGCGGTTTTTTGCGCACGAGATTTGTTTATGACATCGAACTTACAGACAGTTTTCCGACCTCCGCTGTACCTTTTTTCAAGCGTTTGCATCGCTGGATTCGCGGTGATTTTCAAAATATACCGTTTATTTTGCGAAAAATAAATACTCCGGACGGCAGAATAAAAAATCCGCTGTCCGGAGTCAGTAAATTTAAATTATTCGACAATATAGCTCGGGAATTAAATCCGGTTTTCGCTCTCATGTGCTTGTTCATAGCTTTTATTGCGCCTCGTCCGATTGCGGCGGCGCTTACCCTGACAGCACTTTTGGCTACTGCATCCGTTTACGTTTTTTCGCTGTTCTTTACGGTTGCGGGCGGTGGAATATTCGCGCTGTCCCGCAAATACTACTCAAGCGTGCTGCCGCGTTCTTTTGAACTTTTATCTCAAACTTTCTACAACCTTATTCTTCTTCCCCAGTTTGCGTGCAATGCCCTGGATGCCGCCGTCAAGGGCGTATACCGGCGTTTTATTTCCCGGCAAAAAATGCTTGAATGGGAACCCGCCGCCGGAGCAGTTTGCAAGCAGGACACCCCCTCCTCGATTTTCAGCTACTTCTGGTTCGGTGAGTTTATCGGGATCCTGCTTATTTTTTCACCCTACGGGTTTTTGCGGTTTTTCGGGATCCTTTTCGCGCTTTCGGTTTTCCTTGTTTATTTTTCGGGGAAAAAAAGCGAAAAAAAAGGTCGGCATATCCCCGAAGAAGCCCGGGAGGAACTTGTTTCGGACATGGCGGCAATGTGGGATTTCTTTTGTGATTATGCTAACGAAAAAGAAAATTATCTTCCGCCGGATAACGTACAGGAGGCGCCTGTATTCAGAATAGCATCCAGAACCTCACCAACCAACATCGGACTGCTTCTGCTCTCGGTATTGTGTGCCCGTGATTTCGATTTTATAGATACCGCAGGTATGCGGGAACGATTAGAAAACATTTTGGAAACCATATCAAAGATGGAAAAATGGCGCGGCAATCTTTACAATTGGTATGACAACCACAGTTTGAAGCCGTTGAATCCTCCTTATGTTTCAACGGTGGATTCAGGCAACTTTTTGTGCTGTCTTGTCGCGCTCAAAGAAGGTTTGCGCGAATATCTGGACGAGGATATTTTTTTAGCCGAAATTATCCGTTGTATAGAAATATTAATTGACGATGCGGATCTTGAGATATTTTATAACAAAAACAAAAAGCTGTTTGCCATAGGTTACGATGCGCAGAACGAAAAAATGAGTACCGGTTATTATGACACCCTTATGAGCGAAGCGAGAATGACCTCATATTTCGCCATAGCCAAACGCCGAATCCCCAAAAAGCATTGGTCTGTTTTATCCCGTACCCTGACACGGCATAATTCGTTTACCGGACCTGTGTCGTGGACAGGTACGATGTTTGAGTATTTTATGCCCGAACTTTTGCTTTGCAGCTATGAAGGCTCGTTGGGGTATGAGGGTCTAAGGTTTTGTTTGTATTGCCAGAAACGCTGGGCAAAAGAATGGGGTTCCCCTTACAGCACCCCTCTTCCGTATGGTGTTTCCGAAAGCGGTTTTTACGCTTTTGATACACAGTTGAATTATCAGTACAAAGCGCACGGTGTACAAAAATTGGCGTTGAAGCGCGGAATGGACAACGACCTTGTGGTATCGCCTTATTCAACCTATCTGGCATTGGGACATGATTTTAATTCTGCGTTCAAAAACTTGCAGGAATTGAAAAAGCTCGGCGTATCGGGAAGATACGGACATTATGAAGCTATCGACTTTACACGCTCGAGGGTTGGTGGTACCCACGGACAAACCTCTCGCAGCAGATACCGGATCGTCAAAAGCTATATGTCGCATCATGTGGGAATGAGCATCGTTGCCGCTGCCAATGCGTTAAGCGGTAATATTATGCAGAAACGTTTTTTAAACGACAAATTTATGCAGAGTGCCCGCGAACTTTTGCAAGAAAAAATCAGCGAGGGAGCGGTTATTTATCAGGGTATATACCGCAAAGAAAACTTTGCAAAAAATATTCGGGAAACCGCTGAAGAGCTGGAATACAAATTTATTTATCCTCACGCACCCCGAGTAAAACTTCTTTCAAACGGTGAACTTACTTCGATTATTACGGACAGCGGCTCAGATTACACTTTCTATCAGGGACAGGATATTACCCGCCGGCCCCAGGATCTTTTGCGCCGTCCGAACGGAATTTTTGCCGCACTTAAAACCGAAACAGGGATCATCCCTTTTACATTTGCTCCGGATTACGGTCGTCTTGTAAAAAGAAGCGTGGTATTCTCTGCGGACTCCGTGACCTATCTTGCCGAAAATTCAGGTTTTTCCTGCGGAATGCTTAAGCTTTTACATCCTACGCTGGCATTGCAGCAAATTGAGTTTGCCGTTAAAAACACTGCCAAACGCCGCCGGAAATCCGAACTGTTCATCTATCTCGAGCCAACGCTCGCTCCTTTTGAGGATGACGCGGCACATCCTGCATTCTCCAAACTTTTTGTAAAAATCGAATATGACCGGACAGCGCAGGTTTTAACAGCCGAGCGTAAACGCCGCAAAAACGAAAAGACGGTTTATCTTGCGGTAGGTTTTTTAGAAGACACTGCGTTTGAATTTGAAACCCGGCGAGAGCACATTTTGACCCGTCCGTATGGTATCGAGCGATTATTCGAGGGTTTTGATCACACGTTTTTCGATGCAGAAAGCTCAAATATTGCGGGCGTCCCGGATTGTTGCATTGCAATAAAAGCAAAACTGGATTTCCCGGCTAAAGCCCAAAAGAATATCCGTTTATTAATAAGCGCGGGCGCAAATAAAAAAGAAGCCGTCCAAAATATTATAAAACTGCGAAATTCGGGATATATCGAAAAACGCAAATCCGCGAAGAGTCCGATTTCGCATGATTCCATAGAAGGGCGGCTGTCATCGGTTTTATTACCGCAAATACTTTTCGGAAAAAACGTATCCGGCGAAAGTCTTGCCGCTATATCAACAAATACACATAATACAAAACGGTTGTGGGTTTCCGGGATTTCCGGCGATCTACCTATTGTTCTTATGGAGATAAATTCGCTCGGTGATGCAGAACGCGCCCGCAGCTATATAAGCTGTCATCAGAAATTGCGTATCTGCGGTATTGTTTATGACCTTGTATTCCTGTATCACGAGGGCGGAGAATACAACCGCGCTGTAACAAATATGCTGCTAAAGCTTATTTTAGAAATTTACCGTGAGTATAAAATCGACGTGCGCGGCGGAGTACACCTGACCGACACGGCTTCCTGCGGCGAGGAAATATCCGGTCTTTTGCGTGCGGCGGCCTGTCATATCGCTCCCCGGGATATTTTAAATTATGCCGATGTGAATTTTAAATATAAGCCGGTTTCTTTGCGTGAATGCGCGGCGGCGAAAAATGTTGTCCCCAACGGATATAAGCTGAATTCAGGTATGTTTTACAAAGAAAGTTTTTTTCCGCAAAGGGATTCCGGATCTTGCGGGCTTCCGTGGTGTCATGTGCTGGCGAACCCTCAGTTTGGTGTTTTATTATCCGACAAAGCGCTCGGATATACCTGGGCGATAAATTCCCGCGAAAACAAACTTACACCCTGGTATAACGATCCCATGTCGGACAACCGCGGCGAACTCCTTGCAGCAAGAGTAAAGGACAAGTGCTATGATCTTATCCTCGGGACACAACCCGAATTCAACCCTGATTACGCAAAATACAGCGGGATATTCGAGGATATACAAAGTACGGCTATTGTCACGGTTCCTCGAAAAGGCATGGTGAAATATCTCGATGTTACTTTGAATAACACTTCGGACGAAACCCGCGAAATTGAAATAGCCTATTATATAGAACCTGTGATGGGAGTCAGCCGGAATCTGTCCGGACAGATCAGCGGTCATATTGAGGATAATATACTATTTTTGCGAAACCCGTTCAATCAAGCGGTAAAATCAATGATGGGGTTAACCTGTAACCGCTCCTTTTATGTCGTTGCGGATCGTCCCTCTTTTTTGTGTGCGAGATGGGATAAACCGAGTCTTCCGCCGCAGCACGATGTATGCGCCGCCCTGATCGTAAAACTTACCCTGCCGCCGGGTGCGGATATCTCTCTGAAATTTACGATGGCTTTTGCCTGTTCGGAACAAGGGGTGATAAAACAACTAAAACATTGTTTGAAACCGGTAACGACTGTTTATTCACATCAAGCCGCCGGAAACCGTAAAAATCGTCCTGCAAATAAACACCGAAATCAACTCTCTAACAGATATCCCAACCGAATCACAATATCTACCCCGGACAATGAATTGAACTATATGTTTAACACATGGCTTCCATGGCAAACTCTGGCAGGACGCATATACGGCAGAACAGGTTTTTTTCAATGCGGGGGAGCATTTGGATTCCGGGATCAGCTTCAGGATGTGTGCGCGTTTACGGTAATCTATCCGGATATTGCAAAAAGGCACATAATCCGCGCTTGTGCGGCACAGTTCGAGGAAGGAGATGTTTTGCATTGGTGGCACAATCTCCCGAAATACGGCGGAGGTAAAAAAGGCGTGCGTACCCGATATTCAGATGATTTATTATGGCTTCCTTATGCGGTTTGCGAATATCTTGATGCTACGGGCGATTATTCGATCCTGGATATTCCCGTAAGATACCTCAGTGCACCGGAGTTAGGTGAAAATGAAAACGAGCGGTATATCGAAACCGGATTCAGCGAGTTAAAAGAACCCGTATTCTCCCACTGCGTTCGGGCGATAAACCGTGCCTGCCGTTTCGGTGAGCGTTCTCTGCCTTTGATGGGCGGCGGAGACTGGAACGACGGCTATAACCGTGTCGGCGAACACGGAGCAGGGGAAAGTGTTTGGCTGGCACAATTTCTTTCGATCGTGCTGACCCGTTTTGCCGGGGTATGCGAAAAAACAGAAAAATACAACCAAACCGAAACTTCCGGCAAATATCATACGCTCGCGCAGGAGCTGCTGTCGGCGGTAGACAAACATTGCTGGGACGGCGAACACTATATACGGGCATTCTTCGACAATGGTGCAGTTATGGGAAAGAACGGGAATGATGAATGCTCCATCGACAGTCTGACTCAAAGTTTCAGTGTTATTGCCGGCTCTGCTAATTTACAAAGACGTGAAACCGCGTTGGCATCGGTCTACCGAAGACTTGTGGACGACAAAAACGGTATCGTCAAGTTATTTACGCCGGCTTTCGAGCATTCTGAGCAAAATCCGGGCTATGTGAAGTCCTATCCTGCGGGAGTTCGTGAAAACGGCGGTCAATATACCCACGCCGCTGTATGGTACGCAAAAGCTTTGCTTATGTCCGGTGATATCGAACGCGGATACGCTGTTTTGGGTATGCTCAATCCCGCAAAAAAATACACTATACCGCAAGAAACCACGGATAGCTCGCAATTTCCCAATGCTTACGCGCTCGAGCCGTACTATATGGCGGCAGATGTCTATACCAACCCAAATTGCTACGGCAGAGCCGGCTGGAGCATATACACGGGAGCGGCGGCATGGTATTGGCGGACGGTCGCCGAAAATTTATTGGGAATACAAATCAAGGACGGCTATTTATGCATATCTCCCGTTATCCCGGCGGACTGGGACGGTTTTTCGGCAAGCGTTGAAATCGGAGAATTTTCATGTGATATTACGGTAAAATACGGCGAAAAAACAAAAATTCACGGCGACGAAAAAAATACCGAATATATCAAAATCGACCAAAAATCACATAAATCAAATATTATTATAAACAAAAAAGGGGCAAACCCGAATGAAAATTAACGCATCAAAAAACCGGATAGTTTTAATATTTATCGCTTTTTCCGTTATATTTTTGGGATTGACGGGACGGATAGCGGCTTTGAGCGGTTCTGCCGATCTTTTGGAAGCTGCAAACCGCCAGCGAAGATATTCGTTAAAAGCCGGAAACGCACGCGGTATAATATATGATCGTAATTTCAACAGGCTGACGGACACGCAGGAAGTTTATCGCGCCGTTATATTCCCCGAATCCTCCGCTGAAACCATTAATGATACCATCCGTAAAATAACCGCACTTTCAACTCTTTCCGCAACGGATGTGCAAGCTCTTTACAATTCACGCAAACCTTTTTTTGCAGATGTTCCGGATCCGTTCACGCATATTGCAAAAATCAACGAAATCCCCGGCGGTTTTATTTTTAAATCATTTACCCGATACTCGGACAACCAAGCGGCAGCGCATATAATCGGTCACCTTAACCCGGAAGAAAACGAGGGGGTTTCCGGAATAGAAAAAGCTTGCGACGAATTTTTATCAAAACGCGCAAACAATAATTCCATTTCTTTTTTGCAGGACGGTGCGGGGTATTTTATCAAAGGCAGAGGTGCTGATATATCTGATACCCGAATGGACACAGGCGGGGTGGTTTTGACTATAGATAAAGGTATACAAGCAATTACCGAACGCATCGGAAATGAACGGATAAAAAAAGGAGCTATTGTTATTTCGGACCCCTATAACGGGGATATCCTCGCATCGGCAAGTTTTCCGGGGATAAATCCGAACAATCTGGCGGACAGTGTTAATGATACACAAAATTCACCCATGATAAACCGGGCATTTTATTCATACAATGTCGGCTCTACGTTCAAAATCGCCGTTACCGCCGCCGCGTTGGAATCGGGAATTTCAACCGGATTTTCTTATAAGTGCAAAGGTAAAATCGAAATACAGGATCAAACTTTTCGCTGTCATGAACGCAGCGGTCACGGTGTTTTGGACATGAACTCCGCTCTGACCAAAAGCTGTAACACATATTATATATATCTCGCATCAAAAATGAAGGTTTCTGTACTGCGTCAAAAAGCATATGATCTGGGTTATGGAAAACCGATAGGATTTTACAACGGATACAGATCGTCTGGCGGATATTTACCTTCAGAGGCAGACTTGAATATCCCCGGCGAACTGGCTAATTTTTCCTTCGGTCAAGGTAAGTTTCTCGCAAATCCGGTACAAATAAACGCTGCTCTTTCTGCAATATTAAACGATGGTAAATATCTGGCTCCGCGCTTGATACGCGGTTTTACGTCCGACGGATCCCGTATTGAATCCGAATCCGAAAATGCGCCTATCCCCGCAGTGAATCCGTCCTCTGCATTAAAGGTTAAAGAGTTTTTGATAGAGGCTATGTCAGAAAGAGCAGATAACGAAGATGGCCCTAAAACCGTGACAGTCGGCGGAAAAACCGGAACCGCCCAAACCGGAAGAAAAAATTCCGCCGGAAAAGAAGAATATTCAGCGTGGTTTTGCGGGTTTTTCCCTGCGCATAAACCACTGTATGTTGTCACTGTGCTTATTGAAGACGGTGAATCCGGAAACAGATTTGCGTTCCCCGTTTTCAGCCTGCTTGCGGACGAAATCACAAATTACAACATCTATGCAAATTTACCGGCAGACGGTAGCAGGTAAAATTTTCATAACACAACCGCCTTTTACTCAGTATTTCGTATAAATCCCGCGACGGATCCCCACTTTGCCCGTTTTATGGAAAACACAAAAAAGTGCAGTAGGATAAAAATTAACGAGCCTGTAATAATCTTAGTATAAAATTAATGTAGGAGAATTTTAAGACAAAAAAGGTTTGAGTTCCCCCATTTTTTCAGGCAAATAATTGTAGCTGTATAAATTCATCCTGTTTTTGCGGACAAATGAAGGATAAAATTCTTGTATAGGTCTTATTGAGAACGGCGAAAATTCCGTCAGCAATAGCATAATTCATAAACACTTTCCTCTTCTTGTCTTTCTTAGGTTTGTAAATACGCTTGGAAACATCAATTAATTCCATAACAAACAAGCTTTCTTCTCGCTTTTCCGAATTGCGTTTAATGACCGTACACGGAAATCCTCGAAATCATATTGTTGCTTTTTGAATCTGAAATATTCATAATAAACCAAAGCGTCATATCCTCTGTCTAATGTACGAATGCCTTTGTTTCCGAAAGTTTTGCTCAAATATCGTAAACCTTTCAATACCTCGTCATCCTCACTGATAAATCCTTTTTCGGAAACAGAATAGACCCTGTCATAAACCGGCAACGATGTTTTTGTAACAAAAGTCAATGCGGCGATTTCCAAAGTCCAATATCCTTTTTCCAGTTTCCCCCTGCTTCCGTCGCGGACTATCTCCAAACCTTCCCTTTTTTCGCTGTACGGTTTCACTGTGTCTGATCCGTCAAGTGCATAAACTGTTCTGTCGTTGATATAGCTTTTTACGATTTGGTTGTAGTTGTCCAATGAGGTTTGCCTTTCTTTTTTTGGTATGCTTTGTTTTTCGTGATTCAATTATACCACAAAACGGCTGTTTTACGCTG
>WRKL01000023.1 GCA_009778115.1 Oscillospiraceae bacterium
GATTTGGAGGAATATAAGTAAATGAAACAACTAAAGGGAGCGTGCGTTATCGGTCAGTCCGGCGGACCTACTTCGGTTATAAATGCATCGGCATTAGGAGCGATTGAAGCGGCACTGGACAACGATGTTATAACGCGTGTATACGGAGCGGCACATGGGATAAAAGGCGTTTTGGATGACCAACTCTATATAATGGACGAAGAAGATCGTGCCGAACTGGCGCATTTGCGCCATACGCCATCCTCAATACTCGGTTCCTGCCGTTATAAGCTAAAAGATTTTGAAGAGGATGAAACAGATTATAAGCGTATTCTGGAGATATTTCGCAAGTACGATGTGCGTTATTTCTTTTACAACGGCGGTAACGACAGCATGGACACCTGCAATAAAATCAGCAAGTATATGCTAAAAAACGGATATGAATGCCGTGTGATGGGTATTCCGAAAACAATCGACAATGATCTGGCGGGAACTGATCACTGCCCGGGATACGGGAGCGCCGCCAAGTATATCGCCACATCCTGCATGGAACTGTATTTGGATGCACGGGTATACAATACAGGAATGATTACTATATTGGAAATAATGGGACGTCATGCCGGCTGGTTAACTGCCGCTGCCGCTCTTGCCGGTGAATATGCGCCCGATCTGATTTATCTTCCCGAAGTTGCTTTTGATATGGACAAGTTTATCCAAGATGTAAAAACCATTTACGAAAAAAACGGTAAAGTGATTGTTGCGGTTAGTGAGGGAATTCACGATAAAGACGGAAAATTGGTTGCTGAATACGGCGGTACGGCACAAAGCCGCGACAGTTTTGGTCATGCGCAGCTCGGTGGGCTTGCCGCAACCCTTGCCGCTATTGTAAAAGAAAAAACTGCGGCAAAAGTGCGCGGCATTGAATTCTCGCTGCTTCAGCGTTGTGCCTCCCATGTAGCCTCTCTTACCGATATAGAAGAATCCTACAGTGCAGGACGTGCCGCCGTTGAAAACGCGGTAAAAGGCGTGACGGATAAAATGGTTGGATTTAAATGCACCCGTGACAAGAGCTATAATTGCGAAATCGAACTTCTGCCGCTGGAAACCGTGGCCAATACCGAAAAAAAGGTGCCGCTTGAATGGATCAACGAAACCAAAGACGGCTTGCTGCAACCATATATTGATTATGCATTGCCGTTGATAGCAGGCGAAACCGGACAGGAAAAAGAAAATGGTTTGCCGCGTTTTGCCAAATTGAAAAAGGTTTTGCGCTAAAAATATCCGATAGATAACGGGGGTTTGTATATACAAACTCCCGTACTTTTTCGGCACGGGAGCTTTCCGGTAAAATATTAAGATTAGCAGCAATCTTTACTGTGTCCAAGACCGTCTCCGCAACAGCAGCAAAGCAGGAGAACGATTATGATAATCCAGCAACAATTTCCATCGCCGAATAATCCGTCACGACCACAACCCATTTCAACAAACCTCCTTGATTCGTTTTTAACGGCATTTTCTTTTATAGAGTACAGCCGTTATATTTATATTATGTAGTGCAAGGGTGCAGCGTTACATCCTTTACATTATTTTAAACATTTAAAAGATTAAATAATGTAAAATAAAAATATACAAAATATTGTGAAAGGAAAAATGTCAATATGATTTGTGAAAAATGCAAAATAAACAAAGCGACGACACACTATCGTCAAATAATAAACGGACGTGCGCGGGAGTACAGCCTGTGTCAAACGTGCGCAAACGATATGGGTGTGTTGTCTATGTTCGGGGATATTCACCTCGGCTTAGATTCCGGCGCACGGAACAGAGCCGGCGGCAACGACAAAGGGCGCGGGATATATGTGTTCAACGGTTTTACCGAAAAGGCGAATTTCGCATTGAATGCAGCTATCGCGATTGCGGGAAAGCTGGGACATACTTGCGTGGGAAGCGAGCATATTTTGTACGGATTAGCGCTTGGAAATTCCGGAGCATCTTCTACCTTGCTGGGGAAATTAAACATTACACCTGAAGTTATTGAACGCGAGCTGATCGAGGTGGTAGGAAAGGGCGAACCCACCCGGCTTACACCCAACGATTTTACACCGCGGAGTAAGAGGATCATCGACAAATCAATAATCGAGGCACGCAGGCTTAATCACGGATATGTCGGAACAGAACATATCCTTATGGCAATATTGAAAGAGAGCGACAGTTATGCCGTACTCATTTTGCAAAAGCTGGGATGCAATATCAGGGAATTGTACAACGAGCTTGTAGACGAAACCGACAACGGTTCGCAGCCGGAAGGTGTACACAGCGGCGGCGAACGCAGGGAAGAGTTTAGAAGCAGAAGCAAGGGTGCGCTGGGGAAATATTCCCGGGATTTGACCGAGCTTGCTGCAGCGAACGCCATTGACCCGGTGATCGGCAGGCAAACCGAAATTGAACGTGTCATACAAATTCTCAGCCGGCGCACTAAAAATAACCCTTGCTTGATAGGCGAGCCGGGTGTGGGTAAAACCGCGGTCGCGGAGGGGCTTGCGCAATTAATAGTAACCGGTGAAGTTCCGGAGAGTATTAAGAACAAGCGGGTAGTTTCGCTGGATTTGACTTCGATGCTGGCGGGCGCAAAGTACCGCGGGGATTTTGAGGAACGTATAAAACAGACTATGGAAGAAATAATCAAGTCGGGCAACACTATCGTATTCATAGACGAACTTCATACTATAATAGGAGCGGGAGCGGCGGAGGGAGCGGTAGATGCCGCCAACATTTTGAAACCACAGCTTGCACGGGGTGAATTGCAGGTCATTGGCGCAACAACCATTGATGAATACCGCAAGCATATTGAAAAGGATGCGGCACTTGAACGCCGTTTCCAGCCCGTAATGGTAAACGAACCATCGCCCGAAGATGCGGTTTTGATATTGATGGGGCTTCGGGATAAATATGAGGCGCATCATAAAATAAAAATAAACGATGATGCAATTCTGGCAGCGGTCAAGCTGTCCTCACGTTATATCACAGACCGATATTTGCCGGATAAAGCGATTGATCTTGTGGACGAAGCGGCTTCTCGTGTCAAGATGAAAGCATTCACGGTTCCGCCGGATATAAAGAGCTTGGAAGACGGGTTAAAGCGGATCAGCGAAGAAAAGGAAGAAGCCATCAACGTTCAGGATTATGAAAAAGCAGCAAAACTGAGAGATGACGAACACCGTATTAAGGGAGAACTGAGTCAGATCAAGAACCAATGGCAGGGGAAAAAGGCGCGTAAACCGGGCGAGGTTACCGCTGTTGAAATAGCCGAAATAGTATCCAGCTGGACAAGTGTTCCTGTGCAGCAGCTTACTAAGGGCGAAAGCGAACGCTTGCTTGAACTTGAGAGTATATTGCACAAGCGTGTCGTCGGGCAGGACGAAGCGGTGAGTGCTGTCGCAAAAGCTATCCGGCGGGGCAGGGTGGGGATGAAAGACGAAAAACGCCCGATAGGCTCCTTTATCTTCTTAGGACCTACAGGCGTGGGAAAAACCGAACTGTCCAAAACGCTTGCCGAAGCTTTATTTGCTGACGAAAATGCTATGATACGCATGGATATGTCTGAATATATGGAAAAACATTCGGTTTCGCGGATCGTAGGCTCGCCCCCGGGTTATGTCGGGTTTGATGAAGGGGGACAGCTTACCGAAAAGATACGGCGCAAACCTTATTCCGTGGTATTATTCGATGAAGTGGAAAAAGCGCATCCTGATGTTTTCAATATTCTGCTTCAAATACTTGAGGATGGTATATTAACGGATTCACAGGGGCGGCGCGTGGATTTTAGAAACTGTGTTATAATTATGACATCCAACATCGGAGCGCATCTGATGGGTGAAAAGAAGAGTTTGGGATTTATATCGGGCGACGAAACAAAAGAGATAAAGGATGCAAAAAATGACATCCTTAACGAATTAAAGCGAAATTTCCGTCCGGAGTTTTTAAACCGTATAGACGACATAATCGTATTCCATAAGCTGAATGAACACGATATTGAAAAAATTGCAGGTATGATGCTCGCTTCGTTCGCCGAACGTGCATCCAAGCTGGGGATCACAATAGTTTGCGATGAATCCGCTGTTCGGGAAATAGCTAAGATAGGTTTCGATCCGGTGTACGGGGCGCGGCCGCTGCGGCGGGCAATAACTTCGCGTGTCGAAGACTTGTTTTCCGAGATGATACTTGCAGGGAAAGCCGTTGAGGGTGATGCGTACCGGCTGGTGTTTGCGAATGATAAATTCGATTTTGTGAAATAAATAGACCTCCTCGGAAATTAAAACGTGATGTATGAACACAGATCATAACATCGCGAAGTGGTTTTCGAGGAGGTCTAATAATTTTGCAATTTTGTTCAAACACCCATGCTCGGTTTGCATCAAATGCGGATCGTCCTGCTTACGGCCGCTTTTGAATTCCGGTAATTTCCTCTGCCTTTGGTTATCAGGGTGAAGTTGTATCTCACGCCTTTTTTTAACAAATTATTTGGTATATTGTAAAAGTTTCTATTTTGAGGGATATTGACCGTCTTTACGGTCTTTTTCCCTTGTCTGATAATCAGCCTGTAACCCCTGTTTTCCCGAACATTCCTCCAGCTTGCTCTTTTTTTGCTAAATTTCAGTCGGGTGGGTTTAGGGAGTTGTTTTCTCTTTATGGTGAAAGATATAACCTTCATACCCCGGTATGTACCCTTGCCGCGGATGTTGATCTGTCCGGTTCCTGCATTCCTGTTTTTTGAATACCTAAGGGTATAATCCCGGTTTCGAACAAGTGTGCGGCCGCCGTCCCTGATTCGGAGATTTTTGTGGGTCAGCAATCTTCCGGTATATGTTAAACTGTTAGCCCTTCGTACTTCCGTGCCTGAAAAAGTTTTGGAAGTGATAAATCTTATTGATGAATTCAAAATGTTCTTTTTATAGTTATGGGCATCACGATCAGGCGGATAAATGATCTCATCCACAAGGAAATACTCTCCGGTACCCTTGTCCCAGGTGGGATCCCACATCCGCCATTTTCCCTCCACAAAAACACTGTTCCAGGAATGTGTGCTGCTTAATATGTTCAGGGCAGGTATATTTAACAGATAGCAAAGGTTCAAAACCGTTCCGGAATATCCGGCGCAAACAGATTTTTTATTGACCAGAGCATCATAAGTCCCTTGCCCGAGCGAGGGTAAATGATATTCCACATTGTCCGCAAGGTATTGGTTAATGTACCAGAGCTGTTGACGGGGTGTTACCGCCGCTGTCCGTATTTGTGCGGTAATCCGGTTTAATTCGTTAATAAGCCGTCGGTCGCTTGTGATGCTGACATCTATGACAATTTCATGGTTTTGCCAGGACAGCGAAGTCATTGTCATAACTTTTGCGTTTATCATATTATGACCGTCGTTACCGTATAAGTACATTATCCGTTCTTTCAAATCGTGAAAGGCGAAGTTTTGCATTTTTTGATAACTGTATTTATTTTTGGCGTATTGGAACCTGAGCCTTGAAGTTGGTTGAACAGTACCGAAATGCGGCATCTTTTCGCTTACAGCGGCTCGGATATAATCCAAAATCGCATCAGTATTGACAAGATTTTTGACCGGGCATATAAAATCAATTATGCTGTTATCGGTGTTATTCCTGTTTATCGTCCAGCTTTCCCATGCGGCATATACTATTGGGGAAGAAGAAAGGAATACAAACAAAAAGACCAGCAGGAATGAGATAAAAATACCTGTTATTTTTTTCAACAAACAAATCTCCCTGATATACTGACATATTTTTATTCCGCAGATTTTAACGCTTTCAAAATTTTGTCTTTTTCGTTGAAGCCCAGCATTGTATTTACGGTTTTTCCGTTCTGGAATATGATTAAAGTCGGGATGCTGAGGATGCTGTGTTCCAATGCAAAATTCCGGTTCTGATCAATGTTCATTTTATATACGCTTACACTGCCGGCTGTTTCCTCCGCTATTTCTTCGATAACCGGAGCCAATGACTGACACGGGCCGCACCAATCCGCATAGAAATCGACCAGTACGGGTAGTTTGGATCTCAGTACCAGCTCGTTGAAATCGTCTTCAGTTATAATTTTGACACTCATGCTAAAAGTCCTCCTCTTCGCAGTATTCGCAGTAGCTTTTATCGTTAAAACGCCTAAAAGAAACCGGGATATTATCTTCGTGGTTTGTTATGCAGTCTTGATTTGCGCATTTAAGGTTGTCTGCCGGATTTTCCGGACAATGAGGTACCGGTTTAACAGCGCTCAGAAGATGCAGAATCAAGGACATACGCGCGAAAACGCCGCACTTTGCCTGTTCGAAATATATAGCTCGTCCGTCACTGTCAACTTCGGGGTGAATTTCGTCCACGCGGGGCAGGGGGTGCATGATAAGCATATCCTTTTTAGCGTTTATAAGTTTTTTATTGTTAAGTATATATTTCCCCGATTGGTCGATATAATCCTCATGCGATGAAAAACGTTCCTTTTGGATCCGTGTCATATACAAGACATCAAGTGATGAAATAGCATCGTCCAATGAAAATACGTCCCGGTATACGGCATTGTGCGCATCCAGCATACCCCTTAAATATTCAGGAATACGCAAATTTTCCGTAGAAATAAACACAAATTTTATGCCGTCAAAATAAAGCAGCGTTTTGACCAGTGAATGTACGGTGCGGCCGTATTTTAGATCACCGCAGAAACCGACGGTAATATTTTTGACTTCTCCCAGCTTTTTATTAAGCGTAACAAGGTCCGTCAAGGTTTGAGTGGGGTGAAGATGACCGCCGTCGCCGGCATTTATGACCGGGCAGTCCGCAGCCATCGCCGCCGCTTTTGCCGAGCCCGGTTTGGGGTGGCGGATCGCGATGACATCGGCATAACTGCATACCATCCTTATTGTGTCCGTCAAACTTTCGCCCTTGACACCCGACGTAGAAGCAGAATCTGAAAAACCGATGATTTGACCGCCCAGACGATACATAGCGGTTTTAAATGACATCTGCGTGCGGGTGGAGGGTTCGTAAAAAAGTGTTCCCAATATCTTGCCGTTAAGTGCGCCGGAGAATCTGCTTGTGTATTTTTCAATATCCGCGGCTTGTGAAATGATTTTTTTCCATTCGGCAAAAGTCAGGTCGTTAAAATCAATTAAGTGCCCCATACATTGCCTCCTTTTTATCGTCAGATTACCCCGCCCGAAAATTCACCGCGAAGCGGTATGTCAGGGGGTTGGTTTTGACTAACTTGTATTATCATTTATTAGTATAACAACAAAAATATCAGATTTCAACATATATTTTAAAATTAGAAGCTAAACCTTCTTGAAAGCTTTATTTTTTGCGTTTTGCGGGCGACCTTTTTCAACACCCCTTTGATTAGAATTAGTTTGTGGTATCAAGCAAAACCTGTGTGAAAGAACCGGGAACATCACCCACAATAATAGTTTCGGCTATCTGGAAACCTGAGGTAACGTCAGCAGAGGATGAATACCCGGGTATTATAGCCGTAACCAGAACGTGAATTTCTATATCTATAGTGTGATGTGTCTGGTTTATTCCGGCGGATTTGAAGTTGCTTGTTATTTTAGTGTTAACATATCCTGAGGGAACAACCTTTATTTCGATCGGCGGTCCCCGCCCTGAAAATATGGGTATACCCAACAATGTCCCCAGGGGGATGTTGATGCCGACACTTTCAAGTTCTGAGAGATTATTTATAATGTTTTGGGTTATATCGGCATTTACACGATTGACACCGGCAATGTTGCTTTCAATTGAGGTGATTTCACCATTACTGTTACGGCTGAGTTCTATCAGATTTTCGTACCTGACACCGTTTTTGTCGATTTGATTATAGACCGCTTCGGTGATCGCTCGGGCAGCAAGTTTTTGGACATGATAACTCGACATTGTTTTAATAACCGGACGCAGTTGTGAATCAATCAATATCAAAGCGATAAGAACGACCGCAGCCATCGCGATAAACTTCATTATTTTTGTTTTTTTGTCATGGCTGTTTTTGGCTATTTTTTTGCTTACGGGCATGAAAAATCCCCCCGTACTATGTTTATGCCAAGGAGGGATGTTCAATGAGTATATATGCGGCTATCCTATCCTATAATCTTATCTGAGTCCCACTTTTCTGTATACCTTACGCAGGGTGCGGGCAGCAAGCGCGGCGGCCTTTTCTGCCCCTTTTTGCTGGCATTCCTGTATATAGGCTTTGTCTTTGTTATAGATTTCAAATTTTTCGCGTATCGGCCGTAACAGTTCAACCACCGCTTCGCCGACAGCGAGTTTGAAATCGCCGTAACCATTGTTCGCAAATTCGTTTTCGATATCAGATATGCTGTTTCCCGTTGAAAGGGAATATATCGTTATAAGGTTGTTTATCCCGCGTTTTTCAATATCATCTTTAAATACGATCTTGTTTTCAGAATCCGTTACCGCACGTTTAAACTTTTTGATAATAACTTCGGGAGGGTCGAGGATAGAAATATAAGCGTTGATATTTTGATCAGATTTAGACATTTTTTTGGATGGGTCGGCAAGCGAATTTATCTTTCCGCCGGATTTGGAAATATACGGCGCGGGTATAGTAAAAACATCACCGTGGTTGTGATTGAACCTAACCGCAATATTCCGCGCAAGTTCGAGATGCTGTTTTTGATCTTCGCCCACAGGCACATAATGCGGTTGATAAAGAAGGATGTCCGCGGCTTGCAATATAGGGTAGGTAAACAAGCCGGAGTTAATGTTTTCCGGATATTTTGTGGATTTATCCTTAAACTGTGTCATGCGCGAAAGTTCGCCGAATTGTGTGTAACAACCCAAAACCCAAGCCAGCTCGGCATGAGCGTGCACCTGACTTTGTACAAACAACGCACTTTTTTCCGGATCCATTCCGCACGCGAGGAGCAGGGTAAAACAGTCGAATATCTGTTTGCGGAACAAAGAAGGTTCCTGTCTTATCGTGATGGCGTGCAAATCCGCTATAAAAGTCAGGCAGTTGTATTCCTCCTGCATTTGCGCCCAGCAGCGGATAGCTCCCAAAAAGTTCCCCAGTGTAAAGGATACTCCGGTAGGTTGAATTCCGCTAAGTATGGTTTTTTTATCTGTATTTTCCATGTTACAAGTAAACGTCATGCGTATAATGCAGACTAGGTTCCTTTCTTTTAATATTTGGAATTATTAGACCTTCTCGTACATCATTTTAATTTCCGAGGAAGTTTATTATAAAGCCGCTCCCAGTATATCAATCCCTTTTCTAAGGTCGTCTTCTGACGGCGTTGAAAAATTCAACCGGATCGCCTGGATATTTTCGTCGCCGTGTACAAGAAAGGGGACTGACGGGACTGCTGCCGCTCCTTTATCCAGTGCCGCCCGGCAAAACTTCACCGCATCTGTTCCCGCAGGCAGCTTCACCCAAACGAATAATCCGCCTGATGGAGCGTTAATTTCAACTTTATTTCCAAAGACCTTGGACAGATGTTGAAGCATAACCGTCATCTTTTTTGAATATAACGCTCTCAGTTCGGACTTATGCGCCGCAAAGTTATAGTCAGTCATAAATTCATGACATATCATTTGCGATAATAAAGAGGTATGCACATCCGAAGATTGCTTCAATATTACCATCTTTTGGAGGATTTCTTTATTTGCCCGAACATATCCTACCCTTAATCCGGGTGACAGTGTTTTAGAAAAACTTCCGCAGAATATTACCCGTCCGTCAGCGTCAAGCGTTTTTATTGACGGGATATTTCTCCCCGTATATCGCAGTTCAGCGTATGGATCGTCTTCAATAATGATAAAATCATATTTACAAGCAAGGTCATATATTTGACGGCGTTTTTCTTCGCTTGTGGTTATGCCAGTCGGATTTTGGAAATTGGGAATAATATATAACGCTTTAATATCTGTGTTTTTTAGGATTTGCTCCAGTTCGTTTATATCCATTCCGTCCGGCGTTAGGCTGACACCCGTAATTTCAAGCATATTGGCGCGGAAACAACTCAGCGCACCCAAAAAACTGGGATTTTCGCAAACGATTTTTTCGCCCTCGTTGCACAGTGCCTTTACGGCTAAATCAATTCCCTGCTGGGCCCCGGAAACTATTATTATATCTTCATCATCCCGAATATTGCAATCTTTCCGTAATGCTTCACGCAACGGCATATAACCTTCAGTAACACCGTATTGAAGTGCCGCCGCAGGGCTTTCAATTAATATTTTGGCGGCAATTTGGTGAATATCCTTGGACGGGAACGCATCGGGGGACGGATTTCCTGCCGCGAGTGGAATAGCTCCGCCTTTTCCGGTACTCTTCAAAACCTCGCGTATAAACGATGCTTTCAAATCATCCACACGATCTGCAAATTTGAAATTCATAAGCCCCTCCCTTTAATGCTATGTCTTTATTAATTAAGGCTGCTTGATTTAACCGCGGTGTATATTGCTCTTTGGGTTTCGCCTGTTATTTTTCCGTTGTTTTCAAAATCTTTTGCCGATGTTATTTTCAATCCGGCTTTTTTCGCTAACTCGTCTATAGTTTCATAATCGTATCCGCGTTCGCAAAGATGTTCGGTATATCTGCGGTACAGCTGTTCTGTTTTATTTGTTTCTGCCCGGTTGTCCTGCTTAACAAAAAAATCTAAAGTTATATCAGTAAGATCTCCCTCGGTTTGATTGAGCCAAACCAAAAGGAAATCCTCACATTCATAAACAAAGGAGTTGTCGGACAAGGTCAGCCAATGTTTGTATACAGTGTTCACATCAAATATAAATACTCCGCCCGGCTCAAGAAAAAGCGAAACCCTCTCGAATATAATCGCCAATTCTTCAGGATTTGTGATATGATTAAGACTGTCCAGCGCACACACAACCGCATTGACCGAGCCGTAAAGGTCGAGGTCTTGCATATGCTGGCAAATATATGTAATGTTTTTGTCCGCGGATTTATTAATTGCTATCGAAAGCATTTCGGGTGACGCATCTGCGCCTATACAATCATATCCTTCATCCGCTAATTTTATGGTGAGCTTGCCTGTTCCGCACGCTAAATCCAATACTGTACCGCTTTCCGTTCCGCTTTCCCGGAGAAGTTCACAATATAAATTATATAGCTTTTTATAATAATCAGAATCGGTTAATGTATCGTAAAATCTCGAGAACATACCATAGCTGTTAATATTCAAATCTTACATCCTGTCATCATATTTTTTTGTTTTTACTCAATGCTGATTTATAACCGCTGCCGTATTGCAAACATTTACTTACCCGGCTTATAGTCGCGGAGCTTGCTCCGGTTTTCGACATTATATCGTTGTATCCGCTTCCTTGAGTAAGCATTTTCGCAACTTCAAACCGTTGGGACATCGCTTTAAGTTCGGGGATAGTGCAAAGATCATCAAAGAACGAATAGCAATTTTCCATATCCGTAATAGATATTATTGCCTTCATCAGACAGTCCATGTTTTCATCTTTCAGCTCGTTATGCAAGCGTTATTCTCCTTCCGACATTTTAAATTTAAGACTCCTTCAACACCCCCTATATATCATTCCGCAATAAATCGTTAAGAGTTTCTCTCTTTACAACAATACGGCTTTTTCCGCCCTTTAACATAACCACGGCGGGTTTTGGTAATCTGTTATAGTTGGAGGCCATCGAGTAGTTATAAGCACCGGTAGCAAGAACCGCCACAATGCCGCCCGGTTCAAGCGACGGAGCAGGCATATTTTCTCCTATAAGATCGCCGCTTTCACAACATTTTCCTGCCAGCGTGATAGTTTCGTTCATGTCCGCCGCCGCCTTGTCCGCCGCTATAATGTCATATTTTGCGCCGTACAATGAATAGCGGGGATTATCGGTAAAACCCCCGTCAATCAATACATACTTGCGATGACCGGGTATGTTTTTGACTGCGCCGACTTTGTAAAGTGTGATTCCGGCATTTCCCACGATCGAGCGTCCCGGTTCTATCATCATAAAAGGTACGGGTATGCCGAGTTCTTCGCACTTTTGTTTGGTGATTTTTGCGATTTTTAATGAATATTCCCTATAATTGACTTCCCGGTCGCCGTCGGTGTAACGTATGGCGAACCCGCCGCCCAGATTTAAACTTTCGATCGGAGCTCCGGTTTGTTTTTGTACTTTAGCTATAAATTCTAACATAACCTCTGCCGCAGCCGCAAAAGGCTCGGCATCAAATATCTGAGAACCGATATGACAGTTGAATCCGGTCAATGCCAGACTTTCACAGTTTGCCGCCAGCAGTACGGCTTCCATCGCTTCCCCGGTTTCCAATGCGAATCCGAATTTCGAGTCGATAGCCCCGGTACGAATAAACTCATGGGTATGCGCAGTTACGCCCGGTTTGATCCGTAGTGAGATTTTAGCCTTTTTATCCAGCCGTTTTGCCAGTTTGTCCAGCGTTCGTATTTCTTCTATGTTATCGACGGCGATCAAACCTACGCCGCAGTTAAGTGCGAGCAGCAGTTCATCATCGGATTTATTGTTTCCGTGGAACACGATCTTGTCCGCAGGAAAATCCACGCTGACAGCGGTTAGAAGTTCGCCGGCGGAAACAACGTCTGCTCCGATACCCTCATCCATTGCAATCCGGTATATTTCTTTGCACGCAAAGGCTTTGGATGCATAACAAACCATGGATGATTTTCCGTAACATTCCTCTAAAGCGCGTTTGTATTCCCGCATATTTTGACGGATAGCTTCTTCGTCCATGACGTACAACGGGGTTCCGTACTCTCCGGCTAATTCTACGGTATCTATTCCGGAAAACATTAATCTTCCGTTTTTACCTGTTGATAATAAATCTTTGATCTGCATTTATAGTCATTCCTTTCAAACTTTTACACATTCTAACATTTTGTTAATGATCATATTCGATAATAAAAAACCGCGTGGGGTCAATTGAATTTTATCGCCGTTTATGCGCAACAGTCCGTTATGATCGCTTTTTATTATATCTTCGGCATTCGATAACAATTGACGTTTGTCCGTTCCGTAAATTTTTTGCACCTTTGCGCAGTCCAACCCGTCTGCAAGCCGCAAAGACAACAGGATATATTCATCCAGACCGCCCGCGTTTTTATCATAACATTTTTTATCTTTGACGGGATCTTTTATATATGATTTTATATTGCGTGAATGCGAATATCTTGCTTTACCGTCGAATGAATGTGCCGCTGAACCTATGCCGGTATACGGTGAAAGCCGCCAGTATTTCAAATTGTGCAGGCTGCGGAAATTTTGTCCGGTGTTTGAACACTTCGAGAAGTTGGAAATTTCATACTGTGCATATCCGAACTCTTCCAGTTTATTTACGGTATAAAGATAAATATCTGATACAGCGTTTTCGTCCGGACAATGTTTTGCAATACCGTTTGCATACAATGCCGTCTCCTTTTCGAGTTTAAGGATATACGCTGAAATATGCGGTATGTTCAATTTTTTTGCAAAATTCAGGGTACAGTCCAGGCTTTTTGTTGTTTGATACGGTATACCCAAAATCAAATCTATCGAAATATTGCGGATTCCCGCAGACTTTGCGGTATAAACAGCTTCCTGTACGTCACGGGCGGAGTGAGTGCGTCCGAGTGCGGCAAGTTCGTTATCGTCAGCGGATTGTGCGCCGAATGAAATACGGTTCACGCCGGCTTTTTTCAATTCACGGGACAGTTCGAATGTCATGCTTTCAGGGTTGGATTCCACGGTGATTTCTGCATTTTTGCCGAGGTTGAATTTTATGGATGCGGCTTCGATAATGCGGACAAGCCTATTTCCAATCGAAGCCGGATCGCCGCCGCCGATATATAAGGTGTCGTAAATGATTTTACCGTCATGTTTTTTTCCCTCATAATCTATTTCGCCGACCACGGAATTGCAATAATCCCGAATAATATCCGTGTCCGGCTCAGGCATAGAATAGAAGTCGCAATAAGAACACTTTTTTTTGCAAAATGGGATGTGTATGTACACTCCGGGCTTATTCATGGAGTCCCTTTCTAGTCCAATTTTAATACCGCCATAAACGCTTCCTGCGGTACGGACACCGATCCGAGCTGCCTCATACGCTTTTTGCCTTCTTTTTGTTTTTCGAGCAGTTTCTTTTTTCGGGTTATGTCGCCGCCATAACATTTTGCGAGAACATCCTTGCGCATAGCCCTTACGGTTTCCCGGGCAATAACCTTGCCGCCGATAACCGCTTGTACGGGAACTTCGAACATTTGCCGAGGTATTTGTTCTTTAAGCTTTTCAGCGATTCTGCGTCCGCGGGTATATGCCTTGTCCCTGTGTACAATAAAAGACAGCGCATCCACAATTTCGCCGTTGAGCATTATATCCAATTTTATCAGACTGGAGGGAGCGAACCCGATAAAATCATAATCAAATGATGCGTAACCCTTTGTGCGTGATTTAAGCGCATCAAAGAAATCATAAATTATTTCGTTAAGCGGCAGATCGTAATGCAGTTCAGCCCGGGTTTCATCAATATATTTCATATCTTTAAAAGTTCCGCGCCGTTCCTGGCATAAATCCATAATGTTTCCCACATATTCCGACGGCGCAAGCACGGTTGCTTTTACAATCGGTTCCTGTGCGAGTTCAATTTCGTCGGATTTCGGATAATTCGTGGGGTTATCAATATATATATCCTTACCGTTTTTCAGCGTAAGCTTATACACGACCGACGGGGCAGTGGTTATTATACCCAAATTATACTCTCGTTCGATACGCTCCTGTACAATTTCCATATGCAGAAGACCCAGAAATCCGCAGCGGAATCCGAAACCCAGTGCAATTGAAGTTTCCGCTTCGTAGGACAAAGAAGCATCGTTGAGCCGTAATTTTTCCAAAGAATCGCGTAAATCGCCGTACTTTGCGCCGTCTACAGGGTAGATTCCCGAAAATACCATCGGATTTACATCACGGTAACCCGGCAGTGGCTCCAAGGCCGGATTTTTCGCAAGCGTTACGGTGTCGCCGACCTGAGTATTTCCCACACTTTTTATTGAAGCGGCAATATACCCGACTTCACCGGCGGACAATCCGTTGGTCGGATAAAATCCGGTTGCGCCTAAATAACCTATTTCGGTGATATTAAATTTTGCGCCGGTCGCCATCATTAATATTTCATCACCGAATTCCACTTTGCCGGATTTTACCCTGACATATATTATTACACCTTTATAGCTGTCGTAAAAACTGTCAAAAATAAGCGCTTGCAATGCAGCATCGTCTTTTCCGTCCGGCGGCGGTATTTCTTTTACGATACGTTCCAGAACCGATTCGATGTTTTGTCCCGCTTTAGCGGAAATTTGCGGTGCATCCATTGCCGGGATACCTATGACATCCTCTATTTCGGCGCATATACGAGCCGGATCCGCGGACGGCAAATCAATTTTGTTTAACACCGGAACTATCTCCAGCCCTGCATCGGCGGCAAGATACGCATTCGCTAATGTTTGCGCTTCGATCCCCTGTGAGGCATCTACCACAAGTACAGCACCTTCACAAGCGGCGAGGGAGCGTGAAACTTCATAATTAAAGTCCACATGACCGGGCGTATCTATAAGATTAAGGATATATTCCTGCCCGTCCTTCGCAGGATAACACATCCTCACAGCCCTTGCTTTGATTGTGATACCCCTTTCCCGTTCCAAATCCATGTTGTCAAGCAGCTGCTCCTCCATATCACGGAGTTCAACGGTGCTTGTCTTTTCCAGTATACGGTCGGCGAGGGTGGATTTACCGTGATCAATATGCGCTATTATCGAAAAATTTCTGATTTTTGTTTTATCTACAGGCAAATATTTCATCTCCAGTTATCTGAAATAGGTTGCATTTATTCAAATGATTCCAGCAAAGGCGCCGGATCGATCCCCTGACGTTTATAATAATCGGCAAGAGCGGCTTTGACTGCTTCCTCTGCCAGTACGCTACAGTGAACTTTTATTGCGGGCAGACCGTCCAGTGCATCAATAACCGCTTTGTTGGTGAGCTTGACCGCATCTTCAACAGATTTACCTTTTATCAGATCTGTTGCAATGGAGCTTGTGGCAATAGCGGAAGCACACCCGAAAGTTTTGAATTTCACATCTTTTATTATATTGTTTTCGATTTTAAGATACATTTTCATTATATCGCCGCATTTATCGTTCCCGGCTTCACCCACGCCGTCCGCATTTTCGATTTCACCAACATTGTGCGGATTGGTGAAGTGTTCGATAACCTTTTGACTGTATTGCATATTTTTACGTCCTTTCATCCATATTATCTTTGAAATTTATATCTGCAATTAAGCTTTTTCCGGTTTTTGTTATGTTTTCCGCACCGTCCTCGAGGATTACCACAGTGTCCTCAATCCGTACCCCGTATTTTCCATCTACATATATTCCCGGTTCGACGGTTACCACCATCCCGGGTTCCAGCACAGCTTCCGATGTTTTTGCAAGCCGGGGAGCTTCGTGGATCTCTAACCCGATACCGTGACCCAGTCCGTGTTTGAAACAACCCTCATATCCTGCATTTTCTATTATATCCCGGGCAATTTTGTCTGCATCAGCACAGCGAACTCCGGATTTTAGCATATCCAAAACTGCCGTTTGCGCCCTAAGCACAGTATCAAACACCAATATTTGCTCTGCGCTGATTTCGCCGATAGCTATCGTCCGGGTCATGTCCGAATGCCATCCGTCTAATTTTGCGCCGTAATCCAAAGTCAGCATATCGCCGTATTGCAATTTTCGTTTGGTGGGTACAGCGTGGGGAAATTCGCCGTTTTCGCCCGATGCCGCAATAATATCAAATGAAACATCATCCGCGCCTAACGACAAAACTATCTGTTCAAGTTTGTGTGCGATTTCCAATTCGGATAATCCGGGACGGATAAACTTCAATATTTCAATAAATGCTTTGTCGGTTATTTCCTGTGCATTTTTGATTTTTTGGATTTCTTCGGCAGTTTTGATCTCCCGCCCGGCAGTTAGTTTTTTTTCACTCATTATACTATATCCTTAATTCCGTTCAGCGCGAGTATATATGAAAATTTACCAAAGCCGGAAATATGCCCGATGCACACCGGCGATATAACCGAAGTATGACGAAATTCTTCCCGCGCGAATATATTGGAGCAATGGACTTCGATGGTGGGAATCATAACTCCGGCGATAGCATCGCGTATAGCGTAACTGTAATGTGAAAGCGCTCCTGCGTTGAGTATTATACCGTCATATTCCTTGGCGGAAGCTTGCACTTTATCAATGATCGCACCCTCGTGATTGGATTGATATATTTGACATTCCAGCCCGATTTGCTTTGCGCAATCATAGATTTGACGATTTATTGAATCGAAGGATTCCTTGCCGTATATTGCGGTTTCACGTTCTCCTATCATGTTAATATTAGGACCGTGAATAACTATAATCTTTTTCATGTTTAACCTCCCTTTTCCCGCCATAAGGGCGACATATTCCGTAAATTTTGTACTATAGGGGGGAGGTGTTCAAGTATATACTCCACATCCTCCATCGTATTTTCTTCGTTAAGGGTAAAACGCAAAGAACCGTGTGCAAGAGCGTGCGGTAATCCTATCGCAAGCAGGACATGAGAAGGATCGAGCGAGCCTGAGGTACACGCTGAACCGGAAGATGCGAAAATTCCCTTCATATCCAATGCAAGTAAAATTGATTCCCCTTCAATAGCTTCGAGTGAAACATTAATGTTTCCGCATAATCTTTGCTTCATTGTTCCGTTGATCTTAACTCCGGGGATAGTCAATATCCCTTCAAGCAGTTTGTCCCTAAGATTCGTTACATATTCAACTCTTTCGTTCACCGTATTTGCCGCAATGGACACCGCTTCCGCAAACCCCGTAATATACGGAACGTTTTCCGTACCCGGACGTTTCCCCTTTTCCTGACCGCCGCCGTGTATGAGGTTATTCAACGCTATTCCCTTGCGTACATACAAACAACCTATTCCTTTGGGGGCGTGGAATTTATGCCCGGATAATGTCAAGAGGTCTATATTTTGGTTTTCCACATCAATTTTAACGCATCCCATCGCCTGTACTGCATCGGTATGAAATAAAACATTCCGTTTACGGCATATCGCGCCTATGTCTGCGATCGGGTATATCGTACCGATTTCATTATTCGCATACATCACCGAAACCAGCGCAGTGTCTTCCCGTATGGCTTTTTCCACTTGATCCGGCGTGATCATACCTTCGGCATCCGCTTCGAGCAGGGTTATTTCAAACCCTTGTTTTTTCAACGACTCCAACGCGTTAAGCACGGAATAATGTTCGACTTTGGTGCTGATTATATGCTTTTTACCTTTGCGGGATTCTGCCGCCGCCACACCGGTTATCGCCCAGTTGTCGCTTTCCGTTCCTCCGGATGTAAAATATACATTTCCGTTTTTTGCATTGATAGCATCCGTTGTTTTTCTCCTTGCATCCTCGATTGCGTTTCTTGCGGTATGCGCAAAAGAATAGATACTGTTGGGATTGGCAAATTCGTTTGAAAAATACGGTTGCATTATCGCGAAAACTTTATCCGAAACTCTGGTTGTCGCGGCGTTATCGGCATAAACAAATCTTTTTTTATCCATTAAGCTTTACACTTTCTCCTTTTTGACACGCGGGCTTGTAAATTTACAAATCGTTTATATAGGAAAAAATTAAAAAAGTTCTAATTTTTTCAATATCACAGAAAATTCGATTTTTTAATTTCGTCCTAAGTAGAATTTACCTGTCAAACAAATCATTTGCTCTAGTATACATCACAGACTTTAATATGTCAAGAAAACGAGCATATTAGACCTCCTCGAAAATCATTTCGCAATGTTATGAACGGAAGATTTTCTGTCACACAGCGTTAATTTATCCTTAAATATGATGTTCATACATCACGTTTTAATTTCCGCGTAAGGTCTATTTAAGTTCCTCAGCTTGCCGGATGACAAACGGCAGGTAATATATGAAATTAATTCAATCAAAGCAAAAACCCGAAATCTTCGCTGATGGCTTTTACATCAGGCGATAGTTCGGGTTATTCGTAAATGGTACGCCGGAGAAGATTCGAACTCCCGACCTTCTGATCCGTAGTCAGACGCTCTATCCAGCTGAGCTACCGGCGCATTTTCAATAATCTCCAATGTCTAAATATGCCTTAAAACTGCACTTTATTGACAAGCATATTTTTATGTTTTCAAAAGCACACTGCACACAGATTATTTGCTGTCTGGATGCTTTAATTACCTTTTGACTACCTGATTATATACGATTGTCAGATTTTTGTCAACCGTTATTTTCCAAGAATAATTTCGTTTGAAGATTGCAAGTTTAATTACCCACTATATTCTATCGGTTTACGAAGGTTGACCTTTCAGAACACGCAAAATTTTCTGCGCAAAACGGACATATATACCAGAATTCAATGAGCAAGTTCGACTCCTTAAATTCGGTATTCGCCGACTTATCATAAAACAGGCTGTAACCCGCATAACTGCTGAGTTTTTCATGTGTTGATGATACAACGGAGTATCACAAGGTTCAACACGAAAACACGCTGAATTTTGTCTTCCGATTAGCAAATAATTAGCAAGGCTATCATCCTATCAGTTCACCATCTCCGCCAAAAAGCAGGAGGTCATTGCGAGTTTTTGCTAAATCTAATAACTGCTCGGTAAAACCGCTGATGGAAAACAACACGAATTTTTCTTTTCTTCTCCCTTTGTTCCACGGCACAAGTTCTTTTTTCTCCAGCAGGTTATAGAAAACATCAGTATCCATTAATTGATTGCGATATTTGCATTCCGCAAATACAATGTCGTTTCCTGTGCTGTCTAATGCCACAATGTCGATTTCCGCTTTGCTGTTCCACCAATGTCCCAGCTTATTAAATTGCACTTCCCCTGCAATAGCGAGCCGCCAAAGTTCGCTTCGGCAAACAGTTTCATAAATATGTGCCACATGGTTGTCGATAAAATTGGCTTTGATTCTTTCCAGCACATATCCAGACTGTCCCATTTCCAGCCGTCCGCGTTCAGGGTAGACAAAGCGAAACCAGAAACGCAAGAAGTTATCTTTAATTTGATATAAGCTCATTTTGCTTTTTTCGGGATTATTTTCGGTCACGGGAACTTCACGTTCCAAAATATCCAAATCCATCAGCGTTTTTAAATATTTAGGTAAACTTGTTTGTTTGATTTCGATGTCCGAACTTATTTTTCCCGGTTTGTGATTACCTGCCGCGATGCTTTTAATAATAGAAAAATAGCTTCCGATTTCTTCAACCTCACGGCGGAGTAAAAATTCCGGTTCCTCGAACAGTAAACCGTCAGGCGAGAGGATCAGCCTGCTTATCTCATTAAAGAGCGTTTTTTTCTTATCAAACAACTCGATATATTTCGGAACGCCACCCGTCACAGCGTAATGCTCTATCAAGTCGCGATAGGGCATATCGTCATAAAACTTATTGTAGTGCATAAAGTCAATCTGCTTCAATTTTATTTGCCCGGAACGGCGACCATAAAGCGGACTGTTATAATTCAACGTATGCTTTTCCATCATGTTGATTAATGACCCGCACAAAATCAACATGATATTTTGATGCTGAAACCATTCGTCCCACACCCATTGCAGGATAGAAGGGAAAGCCGCATTTGCATTTACCATATAAGGCAACTCATCAATAATTAGGATTTTCTTTTCTTCGCTTTTATAATCTTTGAAAAGCTCAAAAATTTCATGCCAATCATCAAATTGCATTTTTTTAATATAATCTTGACCGGTATAGCCCGCTAACAAATTTGCAAAACGCTTCATACTGATAGCTTCGTTTTCTTCCTCGGCTAAAAAATAAAACGCTTTTTTGTCTTTCAGAAATTCCTTAATTAAAGTGGTTTTACCAACCCTGCGGCGTCCGTATATCACCATAAAGGATGCGTCGTCAGCAGCATATTGCTCATTCAAAGTAGCAAGCTCGCGCTCTCGATTTATAAATCTCTTCATAAGTGAATCACGCTCCTCGTTAATATTATACCACAAATAATTATTCTGTCAATCATAATTATTTTGTTCGTGTCAAGTTAATATAGGACATTTTATCGGGGTTATACTAATCCCACATTAAAATCATCGTTTCAAACTTCGTTCGTTATTCGTTTTTCTTAAAAAACTACTCACTCGTTTTCAACGGTTTTTAAAATGGGATTAGTATTA
>WRKL01000024.1 GCA_009778115.1 Oscillospiraceae bacterium
AAAAACATGGGAAATACGTTATCAGCCCCGATATGTTTGAGAACGACCTGCGGTATTTGAAGGAAAACGGATACACTTCAATCCATGTTCAAGGCTTAATAGACTATGTATATGACGGTAAACCTCTCCCCGAAAAACCGATCATGCTAACTTTTGACGACGGATACTATGACAATATGCATTATGGCTATCCTTTGTTGAAAGAGTACGGCATGAAAGCGGTGATCTCCATCGTAGGGCAGTTTTGCGAAGACTCAACTCTAACCGGCGATATAAATCCTAATTATTCGTATATAACCTGGGATCAAGTAAAAGAGTTGTCAAGCTCGGGAATAATAGAAATACAAAACCATTCTTATAATATGCACAAAATGAGCTCGGGGGAACGTTATGGATGCAAAATAAACCGAAATGAATGCGAAACCGAATACACCCGGCATCTTACCGAAGATTTAACCCGGCTGCAGCAAAAAGTATATGAGGTCACACGCCGTTTCCCGACAGCTTTTGCCTACCCTTTCGGAGCCGTCTGCGAACAGTCTTTATCCGTGCTGAAAAAAATGGGATTCAAATCAGTATTTACATCTTTCGAGGGTGTTAATGTAATAAAAAAAGGGGACCCTGACAGTATGTTTTGGCTCAAGCGTATAGTACGCCCCCGCAATATGTCCTTCGAACAAGTTTTGGCAAAGTCGAAACGGAGAATATAGTTAATAGACCTCCCCGGGAATTAAAACGTGATGTATGAACGCAGATGATTTTTTGTCAAGCAAGGCAATTTTGACGAGAATATCATGGATATTTAAGGATAAATTAACGCCGTGTGACGGAAAATCTTCCGTTCATACGTTGCGAAGTGATTTTCGAGGAGGTCTAATGAAAAAAAGCCTGGTTGTAAGCGCGGTAATACTGTCTGTTTCCTCTATTTTGACAAGAGCGCTGGGGTTCGGTTTCCGTGTATTTCTTTCCAACAAGATCGGCGCAGAGGGGATGGGATTATACCAACTGTCTTTTTCGCTGTATATGATATTTTTGGCATTATGCTCTTCGGGCATCTCCATATCGGTCACAAAATTAATATCCGAACATATTGCCAAGCACGGAAAAAGCGGAGTTTCGTTTATAGTCCGTAAAGCGGTTTTCCTGACAGCCCTTATCGGAAGCGTATTGGGAGCGGTTATGTTTTTCGCATCCGGATCGTTGTCGTTGTTGATATTACAGGATGCGAGAACCGAACTTTCCATCAAAATACTTTCACCCACCCTGCCTTTTGTTGCGATTTCCGCTTGCCTAAACGGATATTTTTATGCTATGAGAAAAATCTCCCGGCCCGCTGTGACACAAATTATCGAACAAATTTCCAAAATCGCTCTTGTGGCGGTATTTCTCGCGTTTACTGCTCCCGGCAATGTCGAGCTTGCCTGCGCCGTAACGGTTATAGGATTGGGATTAGGAGAAATAATCTGCTGTGTGCTGATCGGATTGGGTTATCTTTTGGAAAAGATCCGCGCTCCGGATAAACTTGAAACACCTCCTCGTGACGTTACCCGCCGTTTGCTGGGGGTTTCTATCCCTATCTCTGCCGGAAGTGCCGCGACCTCATGTTTCCGGATGCTTGAAAATGTTTTGATAGTGTCTAAACTCAAGGAATACGGTAGTTCGCATTCCGCAGCGACCGGAACCTACGGCATATTAAAAGGAATGGTTCTGCCGCTTTTGCTTTTTCCGTCCTCCTTGATTTCGGCGTTTGTTACAACCTTAGTTCCCGAAATAGCACACGCCAATGCCGGTGGCGACACACAGCGTTCGGCAAAACTCATATCCCGCGTATTGCAAATAACTACAGTTTTAAGCGTTTTTATAGTTGCGGTGTTTCTTAGCTTTTCATATGAGCTGGGAACTCTGATATACCATAATGACGAAGTTGGAATAATGCTGGGGATGTTGTCGATAATTTGTCCTTTTATTTATCTTGAAATGGTGGTTGTGGGACTTTTGCACGCATTGGGGCAGCAGGTAAGCTCATTGAAGTACAACCTTATAGACTCGGCATTGAGGATAGTATTGATAATTTTACTGATCCCCCGGTTCGGTGTGAATTCTTTTCTGTGGGTGATGATCGCCTCTAATCTTTTTACCTCGTTGTTAAATCTCCGGCGGCTTTTAAAAGTGGCTCCCGTTATATTCAATGTTATGGATTGGTTTATAAAACCATCCCTTGCGGCGCTGGGAGCAGGTATGCTTGCCCGGTTTTTCTACAAGAACGCACTGCATCATCTGATACCGCTGCCGTTCGCCGTCGCTGCGGGGGTTCTTGCCGCTGCCTGTCTATATTTTTTTGCGGCATTTTTATTTATGCGAAAAACTATAATTACAACCTGAAAAAGTTGAAAAACCCGAAAAAATAAAAAATTTTAAACTTTTTATTGACAACCGTAAAAAAAGGTGTTATCATAAAACGCATTAAATCTGTTATAAGGAGGCGAGAGCTCATCATGCCGGGATTGATTTCTTTTAGTTTACGACGTAGACGATTCGAGTCCGTTGACACTTACGGGCTTTTGCCGTTGCGTTCAAAATAACAGACAGTTCCTGTTTTGCTGTTACTGATTCGGCGGTCAAGAAGCCTTAATTGCTAAGGATTTTGACCGTTTTTGTTTGCTTGTTTGCAGCGTATTTTGAAAGGATGTATGTTAATAATGAAGATAAAAGTCGGAATTATCGGGGCTACAGGTTATACCGGAAACGAATTGCTGCGGTTGCTTATGCGCCATCCGAAAGTTGAAATCAACGCTTTAAGCTCACATAGTTTCGAGGGCAAAATGTACAGTGAAGTGTATCAAAATTATACACAATTATGCGAAACTGTACTTGTAAGCGAGGATGAAGCGATAGAAAAATCCGAAGTGGTGTTCGCTTGCCTGAGTTCGGGTTTAAGTGAAAAAATCGCCGGAAAATGTTTGGGTAAAAAGAAACTCTTCATCGATCTGGGCAGTGATTTGCGCCTTTCCGACCGTGAAGAATACAAACAATGGTACGGACTTGATTTTATTAATGAACAGGTTCACGCTAACGCAGTTTATTGTATCCCGGAGCTGAACCGACGAAAATTAACAGAGATCGCAAGCGCAAAAACAACCGGATTAATCGCAAACCCCGGTTGCTATCCGACAGCCGCCGCACTTGCACTTGCTCCCCTGATCGACGGCGCAACCCCGATGATCGACCTGAACACGATAATAATAGATGCAAAATCCGGCGTGACCGGCGCCGGCCGAACACCCTCCTCTGCAACTCATTTTCCCGAATTGAATGAAGGTCTATCAGCCTACAAAGTCGCCGAACACCGTCATACCCCCGAAATTGAACAGACTTTAAGCGGGTTGGCGGGCCGGAAAGTCCGAGTTGTTTTTGTTCCGCACCTTCTGCCCATAAACCGGGGGATCCTGACCACGGTATACGCTAATGCGCTTGATACGGATTTATCAGGCATACGGAATATTTTTGCGGATTATTATAAAAACTCAGGTTTTGTCCGGATATTAAAAAGCGGGGTAACCGCTAATTTGAAATCTGTAAAATACTCAAATTACTGCGATATTTCATTGCATTTTGATGTTCGTACAAATCGTGTTATAATTATGTCCGTTATCGACAACATGATAAAAGGTGCAGCGGGACAAGCGATCCAAAACATGAATATCGCTTTGGGTCTGCCTGAGAACGCGGGATTAGATTATATCCCACCGTCATTTTGAATAAACAAGAAAGGAATTATTAAAATCAATGAATATAAATTATATCCCCGGCGGTGTATGCGCTCCGCAGGGATTTACCGCCGCCGGAATACACTGCGGATTAAGGAAAAACAAGAATAAAATGGATCTTGCAATGATATTCAGCGAAAAACCCTGTGCTGCCGCGGTTGTAAGTACAAAGAACAAAATCAAGAGCGGTTCGCTTTTGCAAACGCTGGAAAATCTCAGCGGCAACACTGCGCAAGCAGTGATTTGTAATTCGGTGAATGCCAATGTCTACAATTCCGGCAGTCTGGATAACGCAAAAAGAATTTGTTCGCGGACAGCAGCGGAACTTTTGCTCGAACCGTCAGATGTGATCGTCGCATCCACGGGTGTCATCGGGCAGGATATGAATACCGAGGTTATCTTAAACTCCATTCCGGTTCTCGCTTCCTCGTTATCGGGTTCGGGAAGCCCGGATGCCGCCCGGGCTATACAGACAACAGACATAACGCTCAAGGAATATGCCGTTGAATTCATGGCAGGCGGTGTGAAACAAAGGATAGGAGCAATCGCAAAAGGAGCGGGTATGATCCACCCGAACATGGCGACTATGCTGTGCTTTATTACAACCGATGCGGACATCGAAGTTTCAGCATTACAAAAAGCCTTGACCTGCGCCTGCGATATAACCTTTAACATGATAAGTGTAGACGGCGATTCCTCTACCAACGATATGGTAAGCATAATGGCAAACGGCGAATCCGGCGGAACCTGCCTTACCGTTGATTCAGAAGATTACAGGACGTTTTTGCACGCGCTTGTTAAAGTTACGCGTTACCTTGCGCGGGCAATTGCGGCAGACGGCGAGGGCGCGACACGGTTGCTGGAATGCACGGTAATCGGAGCCCCCGGCAGCACGGTTGCAAAATCAGCGGCGAGAGCGGTGATTTCGTCTAATCTTTTGAAATCGGCAATGTTTGGCAGCGATGCTAACTGGGGCAGAGTTCTAATGGCGTTAGGCAACAGCGAAGGTTGTTTTAATACCGATAGAATATCCATATCTTTCAAATCCGCCGCCGGAAGTATTGACGTATGCGAAAACGGCACGGGCAAGATTTTCGACGAAACTAAGGCGTACGAAATTCTAAGAGAAAAAGAAATAAAGATTATCGTCGATTTGCAGGACGGAACACACCGTGCAACCGCATGGGGTTGTGATTTGACCTATGAATATGTTAAGATAAACGGAGAATACAGAAGTTAATACGGATTTGGAATTAATAGACCTCCTCGGAAATTAAAACGTGATGTATGAACACAGATGATTTTTCGTCAAACAAGGCAATTTTGACGAGAATATCATGGATATTTAAGGATAAATTAACGCCGTGTGACGGAGGTCTAATATAAGGAGAATAATAAATGTCTATTACAAACAGCGCGAAAGCTCAGATATTAGTTGACGCTCTTCCGTATATCCAAAAATACGCAGGTAATATCGTGGTAATCAAGTACGGCGGCAACGCTATGACTGACAGCAAACTGAAAAATGCCGTTATGTCGGATATTGTGCTTCTTTCTCAGGTAGGGATCCGTGTGGTTCTCGTGCACGGCGGAGGTCCGGAAATCAACGAAATGTTCGGCAGACTTGGTAAGGAATCCCGATTTATCCACGGTTTGCGGCACACCGACGGAGAAGCGATCGACATTGTGCAAATGGTACTGGCAGGCAGGGTAAATAAAGAGCTGGTCATGAGCATACAAAAACAGGACGGGCGCGCTATCGGTCTTTGCGGTATCGACGGATATATAATCAAAGCGGAACAAAAAGATAAAGATCTGGGTTATGTCGGCAAGATCACATCCATCAACATCGTTCCGGTACTGGATATTCTGGAAAAAGGGTATATCCCCGTAATAGCGACGACCGCCGCAGGTGAGGATGGTAATATATACAACATCAACGCCGACGAGGCCGCCTCCCGTCTGGCATCGGAGCTGGGTGCTATGAATTTTATTTTAATGACGGATGTCAAGGGTCTATTGCGCGACCCGAACGATAAATTTTCGCTCATTTCAAAAATCAATATAGCCGAAATACACGAGCTGATCAAAAGCGACACCATTTCCGGCGGTATGATACCTAAATTGAAATGCTGTATTGATGCGGTCAGCTCAGGTGTCGGGCAGACAACCATTATTGATGGACGTGTTTTGCACGCAGTATTAATTGAAATGCTTTCTAACGAGGGCATCGGAACATTGATATGCAAATAATTTAATATAATTACCGTAATATATTATATGAGGAGAAATTAGAATGTTTAAACATTTATACGAAAAATCGACAGCCGACACTTATGGCCGGTTTGATGTCGAGATCATTAGCGGCAAAGGTGCGACCTGTATTGATGCCGGCGGAAAGAAGTATATTGATTTTACAAGCGGAATCGGCGTAAATTCGCTGGGTTTCTGCGATCCCGACTGGAGTGCGGCGGTTGCCGGACAAGCCGGTAAACTCAATCATACCTCAAATTTGTATTATACTTCACCTGGCGGAGAGCTGTGCGCGAAGCTGACAAGCCTTACGGGGTATTCCAAAGTTTTCCTGTGTAATTCAGGGGCGGAAGCAACCGAAGGAGCGATCAAAGCCGTGCGGAAATATTCACATGACAAGTACGGTGAAAACCGGCACACGATACTTACCCTGAAAAATTCGTTTCACGGGCGGACGCTGACTGCGCTTACCGCGACCGGACAGGAAAACCTGCAAGCGGGCTTTGCGCCGCTAACTCCCGGATTTAAATATATTCCTGCTAATGATATTAACGCATTACAAAACGAATTGAACAGCACGGACGAAAACGGAGTTTGCCGCACAAATACTGTTTGTTCCGTCATGATAGAATTTATACAGGGAGAAGGCGGAGTTATTCCGTTAGATAAGGATTATATAAAACAATTGTTTGAGCTGTGCGCACAAAAGGATGTGCTTGTGATTGCGGATGAAGTGCAAACAGGAATAGGGCGGACAGGCAAATTTTTATGTGCCGAACACTACAATGTGAACGCAGACATAACTACTCTCGCCAAAGGGTTGGGCGGCGGTCTGCCTATCGGTGCGATTTTATTCAACGAAAAAACTGCCGCAATTCTCGGACGCGGCAGCCACGGTTCCACATATGGCGGGAATCCTATTGTATGTGCCGGAGCTAATGTTGTACTGCAAAAAGTATCAGACCCCGGTTTTTTAGTAAATGTAAACCGCGCCGGAGATTATTTGCAATCAAAACTCAAAACCCACTGTGATGTGAGCGGCGCCGGCTTGATGCTTGGACTGGAGTTGAAAAATAAAAAAGCTGCTGATGTCGCGTTGCAAACGACAAAGAGCGGGCTTTTGACCCTTATCGCAAAAAACAAGCTCCGGCTTCTGCCACCCTTGAACATAAGTGAACAAGAGCTGGAAGCCGGGCTGGAAATTTTGTTGGAGGTATTAAATTCTCCGTCACTTTAGGGCAGCCGCACCGATAATACCCGCATCCCCTGCAAGCTTTGCCCTTACCACCCGCGGTAAGGGCGTTTTTGCGCCGCCATAACAATTATTTGAAACATAGTCGTTGAGGGGTTTTAAAATTTTGTCGCCTTCGTTGCTTATACCGCCGCCGATTATTATAACCTGCGGACGGAAGATGTTGATAAAATCCACGATTCCCACACCTAAATATCCGAGGTATTTATCTATCACCTCTTTTGCTTTTGCATCCCCTCTGTCCGCCGCCAAAAACGCTGTCCGCCCATTGATTTTTCCGTCGTTTTCCGCAATCACACCGTTTAACAAAGAGTCCTTGTTTTTTTCGGCAGCCTGTTTTGTCTGACGGATAAGAGCGGTTGCGGAAGTGTATACTTCAAAACAACCCCTGCGGCCGCAATTGCAGGGTTCGCCGTCGTATTTTATAACGACATGACCCAGTTCAGCTCCGGCGGAATAACCGCCTGCATAAATTTCACCGCCGATAATAATACCTCCGCCTACTCCGGTTCCCAGTGTAAGCATTACGGCATTGTCACAACCAACCGCCGCCCCGGCAAGAGCTTCTCCCAACGCGGCACAGTTTGCATCGTTGCTTATGCTTGTCGGCAAATCAATATGCTTTCGGAATTCATCAACGATCGGAACATCGTCCCATTTCAAGTTGTTCGCATAAGCTACAACCCCGTTTTCGGTGTCACAGGTTCCGGGGCTTCCTATTCCCACAGAAACGCATTGCTCCGGCTTTACGCCGGCTTTTGTCAACGCTGCTTCAACGGCTCTTGCCATATCGGAAACAACTTCGGAATAATGACGTTCGCTTCCAGTCGGAATTGAATGTTTCGCCACAATTTTATAGTCTTCATCTACGATCCCCACCGCTATATTGGTTCCGCCCAAATCTACACCTATACGGTAAGATGCCCCGGGGACAGTGGTGAGCAGTATCGTAAAATCGCCGTAAATATCATATGATCCTGTGTTTGCGGGTATAAAGATGCTTTCGCCCTTGGTGAAAGTAAGTGTATCTTTGCCTATTCTTATTTCGCCTTCGCCCTCAGCGCAAAGTACCGAATGGAAGCTCTTTTCATCCGCATTAAAAGTAGTAATTCCTTTGACTTCGTGCTTTTCGACGGAAAAATACTTACATCGTGCAATCTGATTGCCGGTTCTTTTGATGATCGGAGGGCGGGTCAGCTCCGTGACCGCAATGGCCTGTTCAATATGCAATTCGCGGGTTTTCCCGTTTGCATCCACTCTTCCGTAATCGTCCACACGGTAGGTTACATTGGAATTTTGTTGTATTTCAGCGATAGTACAACCCGCTCCGACTGCGTGGATAGTTCCGGCTTTGATGAAATAAACGTCACCTTTTTTTACCAGAACCTTGTTCAAAATTTCAGTCAGCGTTCCCGCTTCGATATGCTTCTTATATTCTTCGGGGGTAACATCCCTGACAAACCCATAGTATATAAAAGCTCCCTCGTCACAATCCGCTATGTACCAAACTTCGGTTTTGCCGTATTGTCCCTCGTTTTTCAAACTGTATTCATCGTCGGGATGCACCTGCACCGAAAGATTGCTCTGCGCATCAAGCAATTTGATGAGGATGGGAAAATCCTCGAATTGTTCACAATTTTTTCCCAGTGCGCAATCACCCAGTACCTCCAAATACTCCGGCAGTGTTTTACCCGAATATCCGCCGCTCCCCACAATGCTCATACCGTCCTTGTGACAGGACAGCTCCCAGCTTTCCGCGACTATATTCCAATCGCTGTTTTTTCCCCATTGTGTTTTCAGTTTGCTTCCGCCCCAAAGATAATTCTTTAAAGCGGGGTGCAGTTTTACAGCGTTCATCGCAAATATCACCCTCATTTTAAATTTTTTTAGTATGATTTTTGTATTCCGGGGATGTTGAAAAATTCGCCCGCAAAAAATACTGCGGCAATATTATCGCCATATTTCACAAAATATAAATATTACCCTTGATTTTTAGCGGTTTTTGTTTTTCAGCACCCCGTTTTAACATATGATTATAAGATTTGCAATTATTTATTCTTTAAATTTATCTTTTAATTTTGAAAAGAAGCTCTCGCGTTTTTCGTAGTTTTTACCGGTTAATGACTTGTCATATGAAATTAAAGCTTCCTTTTGCGGTTTGGTAAGATTCTTTGGGACTTCGATTATTACCGTGATAAGCTGGTCGCCCCGATGTTTGGAATTAAGGTGGTTTACACCCTTGCCTTTCAAACGGAACACGGTACCCGGCTGCGTTCCCTCGGGCAATGAATATTTGACTTTACCGTCGATTGTAGGCACAACAATATCATCACCCGTAACCGCCTGGGTGTATGTAATTGGGATTTCACACAAAATATTATAGCTTTCGCGAGAGAAAATGGGATCGGGACGAACCGAGATCGTAAGGCTTAAATCGCCTTTAGGTCCGCCGTTTATCCCGTGGTTTCCCTGATCACGCACAAGCAGAGTTTGACCGTCGTCAATGCCGGCAGGTATGTTCACGGTAATAGTTTTTTCCGTTCGGCTGCGTCCTGAACCGTTGCAGGATTTACAGGCGGAAGTAACGGTTTTCCCTTTGCCGCCGCAGCGCAAGCAAGGCTTGACCGACGAAATCATTCCGAACGGTGTACGCTGTCCTGTTTTAATCTGACCTGTGCCGCTGCAATCTGAACAGGTACGGGCACTTGTTCCGGGTGCGCAGCCGTTACCGCCGCAATCCGGGCAATTCTCCGTGCGGCTTACCTTAACACGCTGGCTGACACCCTTACATGCTTCAAAAAACGAAATAGTGGAGCTTGAATGTATATCTTCGCCGCGCCGGGGTGCGTTCGGATTCACACGATGCGAAGAAGAAAATCCGCCGCCGAAAAAGCTTTCAAAAATATTGCCGATATCTCCGAAGTCCATGTTAAATCCGCCGGCACCGGCGTAAGACGGATCTACCCCTGCGTGCCCGAATTGATCATAGTTTGCACGTTTTTGGGAATCGGACAATACTTCATACGCCTCCCCGATCTCTTTAAACCGTGCTTCTGCCGCTTTGTCGCCGGGGTTGACATCGGGATGGTTCTCTTTAGCTAACCTGCGGTATGCTTTTTTAATTTCGTCCTCCCCGGCATCCTTGCTTATCCCCAGTGATTCGTAATAATCCCTCTTATCCGCCAAAATATATTCTCCTACTCTTTTTCGCAGCAGAGCTGACCTATCCTAACTTTCAAATGTATTATCAGCCTCGCGTTCAGAAATCGTTTTTACAATTCCAATTATCCGTATTATTGTTTTATTAATTGTTAATCGGTAATCCGTAATCCGTATTGCGGCACAAACTTTGACATCTTCGTTTTATGAGGACATACTTTTATTCTTCGGTATAATCCACATCCACAACATTGTCGTCGCTGCCGGCGGCTTCGTCATTTGCACCCTCTTCTGCCGTCGGGGCTGCCCCTGCCGCTTGAGCCGCTTCATAAATTTTTGCCGAAATTTCATGCATGGCTTTTTCCAGTTCTTCCTGAGTGTTTTTGATTTCCTGTATTTCTCCGCGCTGAATAGCTTCCTTAACCGCGTCGATTTTAGATTGAAGATTTGATTTTTGGGTTTCATCCAGCTTGTCGCCGTTCTCGTTTAATATTTTTTCGGATTGATACACGAGCTGGTCGGCGTTGTTGCGCGTTTCGGTTTCTTCTCTGCGCTTTTTATCCTCTTCGGCGAATTTTTCAGCATCCTGAACCGCTTTGTCAATATCGCCCTTAGACATATTGGATGATGCCGTTATCGTAATATGCTGTTCTTTTTTCGTGCCCATATCTTTTGCGGAAACATGGACTATACCGTTCGCGTCTATATCGAAGGTTACTTCGATCTGCGGAATTCCGCGCGGTGCTGCCGGGATTCCGTCCAGCCTGAAGGTTCCCAGGGTTTTGTTGTCCTTGGAAAATTCCCGTTCCCCTTGCAATATATGAATATCCACTGCGGTTTGGCTATCCGCCGCTGTCGAGAATATTTGCGATTTTTTGGTGGGGATAGTGGTATTGCGTTCGATGATCTTGGTGCATACTCCGCCGAGGGTTTCCAATCCCAGTGATAGCGGGGTTACGTCGAGCAATAACAAATCCTTTACTTCGCCGCCCAATACCCCGCCTTGGATCGCCGCGCCGGCAGCTACGCACTCATCAGGGTTTATCCCTTTGAACGGATCTTTGTTAATGAGTTTTTTTACTGCATCCTGAACAGCAGGGATACGCGTCGAACCGCCCACCAGAAGAACCTTGTGCAGCTGTCCCGGCTCCAACTCCGAATCCTTGAGCGCCTGACGTACAGGACCCATCGTTCTTTCCACCAGATCTGCTGTCATTTCGTTGAATTTCGCACGGGTCAATGTCATATCGAGGTGTTTCGGCCCGTTAGCATCCGCTGTTATAAAGGGTTGATTAATATTAGTTTGTGCCATGCCTGAAAGTTCAATTTTTGCCTTTTCCGCCGCTTCCTTTATTCTCTGCATAGCCATTTTGTCGCCCGAAATATCAATGCCTTCCGCTTTCTTGAATTCGCTTACGATCCAGTCTATAACACGAAGATCAAAATCGTCGCCGCCTAATTTGTTGTTGCCTGCGGTTGCCAGAACCTCCTGTACTCCTTCGCCCATTTCGATTATTGAAACATCAAAAGTTCCGCCTCCGAGGTCATATACCATGACTTTTTGATCCTGTTCTTTGTCCACACTGTAAGCCAGTGCGGCGGCGGTCGGTTCGTTGATGATACGCTTTACTTCCAGTCCCGCAATTTTACCCGCGTCTTTAGTTGCCTGACGCTGAGAATCCGTAAAGTAGGCCGGAACAGTAATAACCGCTTCGGTCACTTTGTCCCCTAAATATTCTTCTGCATCAGATTTTAGTTTTTGCAATATCATTGCGGAAATTTCCTGCGGTGTATAATTTTTGTTGTCGATCGTTACTTTGTGGTCTGAACCCATGTGACGTTTTATCGAACTGATCGTTCTGTCCGGGTTGGTTATAGACTGACGTTTCGCCACTTGTCCGACCAAACGTTCTCCCGTCTTGGAAAAAGCTACTACGGACGGTGTTGTACGGGAACCCTCCGGATTCGGAATAATAACAGGTTCGCCGCCCTCCATAACCGATACACATGAATTTGTTGTTCCTAAATCGATACCTATGATTTTTGCCATTTTAATCTCCTCCTAATTTGTTATATTATTAATTATTACCTGCATCACGAATGCCTGCATCACAGATGCTTGCAATTATCAAGGGTTTGCCACGATTACCATTGCGTGCCTTATAACTTTATCATTGTATTTATACCCTTTTTGCAACACTTCGCATATTGTATTATCCCCGTAGTTTTCATCCTCTTTTCGTGCCGCGGCGTTGTGCAGTTCCGGGTCGAAAATTTGATCCTTACAATCAATTTCAGTCACGCCCAGCTTCCCGAATATGTCATTTATTTGTGCAAGAACCATTTCAAGCCCTTTTTTTAATTCGCTTTCTTCGGATGCGGCACCCAATGCTCTTTCGAGATTATCCAATGCCGGCAAAAGTGTCTCGATAACGCACGCAGCCGCATATCCGTAAACTTCCGCCTTTTCTTTTGAAACACGCTTCTTGAAGTTATCGAACTCCGCCATTTGGCGCAAGCGTGAAGATTTCAATTCTTCTATTTCCGCTTTTAACGTTTGCATCAAATCCGTCCCCTCGGGTTCGCCGTCCTTGGGACTATCGTTTTCCGGAAGGGGGTCTTGCGCTTCCTTTACATTTTCTTTCTCATCGGGTTCGCTTTTTTTTACGGATTTTTTTTTGAATTTTTCGCTGTCATCCGGATGTTTATTTTTCCCGGGAGACATCTTTTTCTCCATATTTTTTTACCTCCTGCATTCTGTATCCTACTGTTTTGAGCTTAATCTTAATGTAATTTTAATTGAGGGGAAATATTACCGTTCTTCTAGGGTCATATCTTCGATTGACCTGGTTATATTTTCGGCGAAATAGTCTATATACGGTATTATCTTCGCGTAATCTATACGCATAGGACCTAAGATTCCAAATGGGTTCGATGCTTCGCCCTCTTTATATTTTGTTAAGATAAGTGACGAATTTGTTACCAGAAATTCATCTTCTTCCTTGCCGAATACAACATTCACGCCGTCCAGCGCCGATTCAAGCACGGATGCGAGAACATCCTTTTTTGCGAAAAGCCGCAAAAGTTCTTGAGAATCAATATCCGGATCGTCGAAAAGTTTATTGCCGCCCTTTATATCCACGCCGTGCCGGTTCATTTCACCGGATATTTCGGCGATAGAGTACAGCAACGGAGCAAGCGCAAAAACGTATCCGCCCAATGCCGCCGCCAGATTTTTCAGCATATTGGCATCGAGGTCATGCACCTTAACGCCGGACAGTGTTTTGTTGATCTTTTCGGTGAATACCGTGATTTGTTCTTCGGTCAGATCAATTTGGGTTCGGCATACCTTGTTGCGAACCTCCCCGCCCGAGGTTATTATCAATAAAGCATAAAGCCTGTAGCCCGCCGGAACAACCTCCACCTTGGCGATTACGGTAAATTCGGGGACATTCTCCAATCTTACGACCGCGTAACCCGTTAATTCCGCAAGAGCCGTAACGGCATTTTCCACCAAAGCGCCCGCTGTGACCTCGTCCTTTACAAGCATATTGTCCAGAAGTTGTTTTTCCTCTTCGGAAAGCTGAACAGGGCGCATAACTCTTTCTATATACTCATGGTATCCTTTTACCGTGGGAATCCTGCCTGCCGAAGCGTGGGGCTGATGAAGATACCCCTCCTCCTCAAGCAGTGCCATTTCATTGCGGATCGTAGCGGACGATAACGAAACATCCATCATTTGTGAAACAAGCTTGGAACCTACCGGCTCCCCGGCTTCGATATGCTTTTCCACTACCGCCGACAAAATTTTAAGTTTGCGCTTATCCACAAATACCAACTCCTTATTTGTAATAAGCAGACTGTTTGCCGCCCTCTGTTGTTAGCACTCTATTACGATGAGTGCTAATGATAAGATAACACCAAATAATAATAAAGTCAAGAACAAATTGTAAATATTTTGAAAATGAATAATAGACCTCCTCGAAAAAAACCATCCTGACTTTTTCAGGTCAGGACGGTTTTCCGATATTTGTTCCAGGATCGCATTAGCAGTATTAAATAACCGTGTACCCCAGTGTTTCCCGCAGTACTTTTTTAATTGGATATTGGTATTAGGATTTCTTGATAAAACGGTAAACTCTCCTGCGCCGTTTAATTCCGATTAGCACAACTACCATCAGCGCAGATACACCGCCGAGCCACAGCCACAGGATGAGGTTCCCCACATCGCCGGTTCTTGGGTTATTGCCGGCAGCGGACGGGTCAGTCGGGTCAAGCGAGTGATCATCGTTCGGAGGATTTGGCGGCGCTGGTTCGGGCGTTGGATCTGATACAGGGGTGCTTGAGGTGCGGATTGCTGTACCCCCCGATGCCGCTCCTGTATGGAAGTTTGTATTTTCAGCCGAACGGGCAAAGATGTAATATTCGGTATCTGCTTTCAATCCGCTGAACAGGATGCTGTCCTGCCACCCGTCTGCCGGGGCGGTGTTCGTTGTGCTGATTGCGTATTCCACAGACTGCCCGTTCGCCGGAGCGGGTACGGCGTTGATTGTGATGCTGTTGTGGGTCTTGCTGTTAAGAGCCGGGGCGGTCACTGCCGCTCCCTGCTGTTTGTTCACGGTAACCGCTACAGTATTCGTCACAGGATTATAGTTGCTGTCATTATCCCAAACCAGCCGTATCTCATGCGGATTATTACCCGCATTTCCAACCATATCGGCCGGCAGTGCCCACCTAAATCCGCCGATTGGAGCGGCCCCGCCCGATATATCAACATCAGCGAGGGATTGACCGGTCCATGCCGTCAAACCTGTAGGCCAACCAATGGTTCCGGTATAATTCGCCTTATTCATTCCCGCGACCGCGCTTGCGATATTACCCGATGAGCAGTTCATGGTACCGTTATTGACGATTCCCCCGTCTCCGGTTATCGTGCCGTGATTAGTCAGAGTCCGCCCGCCCGGGATGGTCAGCATCCGCCCGCTTGGGATAGTTAGCGTTTGGGGTTTCGTGATTGTTAAATCATCCTGAAACGTAACATTGCCGTACACCATGCCGTTGCTGCCGGTAAACAGTATGCCTTGCGAAATATTTGATACGGTCGTACTCGGACTTAAACCCGAAGTGTACACCACGCTGCTGTTACTTATCGTAAATGTATCAAGTGCGACAATACCGTAGTTTCCGCCGCTGATTACGCCCATAGTGCCTTCGATTATAATACTGCCGCTTGCATCAATGCCGTTAACGCCGGCGGTGATATTGCCGGTCTTACCGTTTTCGGTTATTGTGATGTCGCCATTATTATTCGCCAATATTCCATATTGGGCTGCACTAATATCGCCTACAGTGCCGCTTATTGTGATGTTGGTTGCGTAAATGCCAATGCCGCTGCCTGCTTCTTGGGAAGTGGCGTATATGTCGCCTATCGTACCGGTGATCGTAACATTTCCGTGTGTGGAAATGCCGCCGTGCCCGCCTCTGCCGGTAATACTGCCCACCTGTCCGGATACTGTAATGCCGCCATATGCGTAAATGCCGTTACTGCCGGCGGTAATGTCACCTATCGTACCTGTAATTATGATGCCGCCGCTTTGTGCTAAGATGCCGCTGTTACCATCGCCGCCGGTAATTGTAATATCGTCGCCCTCTCCGTGGATTGTCGCGCTGTTGAACAGAATAAGGGCGGCGATTTGTGCCGAGCCAAAGATTGTTGTGCCGTTTTCGATAATTATGTCTGCTGCGTTTTCAAGGACAATCGACCAGCCATCGCCGCCGTTTGTGCCGTCGCCTTTTATGGTGACAGGACCGCTTCCGGCCGCATGGATGACATTCAAACCCGTGTCTGCCGTATAGCCGCTTTCGCCGGTACCGTCAATATTGTCAAGGTCAATGATTATGCCTATAAACACGCCGTCTCCGGCGATATCTCCATTTATCATACCGTGGTTGATAATCGTACCGCTGTTGACGACCATACCCTTGTTTGCAACCGTACCCTTATTCATCAGCGTTACGCCGTTCGGGATGGTTAGGCTTGTGCCGTCCGGAATGGTCAGCGTTTTATCTGCTGTTACCGTCAAATCATCTTTAAGTGTCACATCGCCGTACACCACGCCCTCATCGCCAATAAACAGTATGCCCTGCGAATCTGTGGTTGGCAGCATGGGAACCATACCACCGTCATATTTTTCTAAGCCCGACACATACACCACGCTGTTGCTGCTTATATTGAATATACCGTTCCGCGCGTAAATGCCGGTAATGCCGCTAATTAGACCTGCCGTACCTGAGATTGTGACATCCCCTAATACGTTAATACCTAGGTCGTTGCCGGTAATTGTGCCGGTTATTCCGGAAGTTGTAAGGTTGAAGGAGCCAGTAGCAATGCCGTTTAAACCGCCGGAAATGTTACCCGTTCTGCCGGAGATTTCGACAGTGCCGCCCCCTTGTGAGACAATTCCGGCGCCTGTAACGCCGCCGCTAATCGAGCCGGTATTTCCTGCGATCATGACATTGCCTCCGTTTGCGAAAATGCCGTTGACACCGCCGTGAATAGCGCCGAATGTACTGTAGGCAGATAATGTGATGTCACCGCTTGCGTAAATACCGTTGTAGTTGCTCCCGCCGGAAATGCCGTTTATTGTACCGTAAATTGTGACGTCGCTGTCTGCGCCGATAGCGGTGTTGGCGGTGCTTGAGATAACAACACCGTCGTCATAGCCATCCCCGTAGACAGCTGCGGCTTTAACCAATCTAAGCGCGGGTTCAGTACTCGAATCGCTGTTGATATTAGTACCCGATGCAAGAATTATATCCGTGGCATTAGTCAGTATTACAGAGCGGCCGCCGCTGTCGCCGTGAAGTGTGACGGGGCTGTCAACGCTAATAATGATGTTATTCATGCTTATCTGCCAACCGCTGCCGTCCGCAGCGGCGGCTCCATCGGGTTGATCTGCCAAAAAAGTGAGGTCATAAACAAAGTCCGGACTCCAGGTTGCCGTATATGTACGGTTGCCGAACGAACCGACGGGAATCGTAACGTTCATGGTTGGTTCGGCGAGGCCCGTCCCGGTCCAGCCCTTAAAGACGAAGCCTGCTTTTGCCGGTATAGAAAGAGTGATAGGTCCATGATCCAAAAGCCGGCCATAAACTGTATAAATTGATGGGTTATCACCCGTTGCCGTTCCGCCGTCTAGGTCATATGTTATGTCGTAAAAGATAGGCTGCCAGTCTGCCTGAACGATTATGTTTTCGGTAACAGGAGTGTCAGCATCAAACGTTGTTATGCCTGAGCCCGGATTGTATATCCAACGTACAAATTCCCACCCGTAAAGGGTATGAACCGGGTCTTCGGGGAAATCTGCTCCTAATGTTCCGCCGGCTTCAACGGTTCTTTCAAAATCCGGAGGACTCGGGATATAACCGTATTTGAAGGTTACGGTGTGGGTTTCCCCTGTTTCATCAATATCTTCATTGCTGATGATATACTCACCGCCGGAGTCCACATAAAAATGCACATACCAGTCGTCATCGTCGCTAAACGTACCGAAGCTCTCCGCGGAGAACCCCGAAAACCCGCCATCGCCGTTCAATTCGTCCGGAAGAATAATGGGGCCCGCTATGCCGTGAGAAAACCCGTAGTAATGCAAAACGCCATTGGATTCAATCCGGGCGGCGGGGGTGATTCTTGTAAAGCTATTGGTTTCTCTGTTGTACGAATAAAATTTGAGGGAGCTTGTGTCCAAACTGCTTATATCAACCTTCACAGCCATACGGAGCTCTGCGCCGAAAGAACCTTGCTGCTCGAGCGAAACCAGCATTACCTCGTTGTTGAAGAATTTTTCAAACATATTCGTGCTTTTCGTAGCCGCAGAAAGGTTTACAGTGCTTGAAAGATTCACCGCCGCGGGTGCATCTATAGTTATGCGCGCTGCAACAATATTATTTTCACGCGAATCGGCATGAACCACCAAGTCCACACTTGAATTTTTTGCTACATTCATCATAGATTGCAAAGCAGTCTGCGGAATAGTTGAGACGTTTGTAAGAGTAGCGGCAGTGGCAGAGAGATCTGACGCAATTGCCTGGGTTACCGCGTTCTGAGCAGCGGCAACAGCTTGCTCATTGGTTACAGCTGCCGGTGTGGAAGGCGAGGTAATAATATTAATTATCACCCCCATAACAGGGATAAATCCCACGTTCGCACCTCTCACATAGACTATACCGTCTGCATTGTTTGAACGTGTCCACGCAGCAATCGCATCCTCAGGAGTGACACTTATATTACCAGTGCCGCCCTCCGCAAACGCCCTTTTTACATACGGGTCGCTGAATGTATATTCTATAATAACCGCCGTATCATCCGTGACTGTCCGCTCGCCTGTAACCGTTGCGTAACGTCTGTCTATGAACACGGTTGTGCCATCTGACACCGAAAGTTCGGCGTGAATTGAACCGCCTGTAATTTCCATAAAGCCGCCGCCTGTGACGTTTACCGCAGAATTGCCCGTCGCATACTGGGCTTGCCATATAACTTTTGCGTCTGCGGGAATGTCGAGCGTGATTTCTTTGTCGTAGCCGTCGATGGGATTTGTATTTTTAATGGTGACAGCCGCACCTGCGGGGATGTTAAGCGTACCATCCGCGTTCGACGCGATGGTGATGGTGTCGCCGTCTGATACGGTCGGCGGTATGTCACTGTCCCAAGTGTGATCTGCCGCTTGTGCCGGAAACGGCACAGTAGGGATTAAGGTTAGCACGAGTGCGAAAGTCAGCACCCACGCTAAAAATTTTGAGAATGATTTTGGAATTTTCATAGTTTTCATAGTTTTTACAGTTTTCATAGTATTCACAGTTTTCACAGTGTTACCTCCAAGATACGGCTTCCGCCGTTTTTGCCGAAATGATAAGCTCTCGGCGAAGCGCATTTTTTTATTTTACCGCACAAAACGCAAAAAGGCGGCTCCCCCCGTGGCAGGGGAAACCGTCTTTGCCGTCTTTTATGTAATCTAAGCGTTTTAAGGCACAACAAACACGCGAAGCTATCCGCTTGCTTGCTTGCTTGCTTGCTTGCTTGCTTGCTTGCTTGCTTGCTTGCTTGCTTGCTTGCTTGCTTG
>WRKL01000025.1 GCA_009778115.1 Oscillospiraceae bacterium
GGAGCAGAATCGGCAAGCGTCGAATTAAGAAAATGGCTACTCAAAAGAATGAAAATAATGGCAATAATTGATTTGCCAAGAGAAACGTTTCAACCTCATACCGGAACAAAGACATCACTTGTATTTATGCAAAAGGTTCATAAGATACCTGCCGATTATCCAATATTCATGGCTGTGTCGGAAGCTGTTGGACATGATAGACGTGGCAATCCATTATATCGAAAAGACAGTAATGGTCAGTATGTTACCGACGCTAACGGAAATAGTGTTGTTTGGAATGATTTGCCTGAAATATACAAAGAATGGCAAAGCTTTACTTCTGGAGATCAAATTAATTCTTCAATACCAAGCTGTTTTATTGTTAGCGCTAATGACATTATTAATGATTCGTCGAATAGGATAGATGCTTGGTATTGGGATCCTAACAAGAACGATATTGCTAAAAAATTAGAAGAAGCAGTCGGCGAAGAAATAACAGAGATTGTACGACTTGGTGATTTGGTTGTTGAGCATGGTATATTTTATCCCGGTCGTCATTCGAGGAATTATATTGAGCAGTCGGAAAACAGTGTCCCTTTCTATTCGAGTTCACAGATTCTCCAAGTAAGACCCTTCGATATAAAATATCAACATAAAGAATACAAACCGGCTCAAAAGCATTTTGTTTATAAAGATTGGCTTCTAATAACAAGGTCTGGTTCAACAGGAAGAGTAGTTATGGTTACTGATACTTTTACAAATACCAAAGTTTCTGAACACGCAATTCGAGTAATATGTGATGAAAAATCAATAGACCCATATTATGTCTATTCTTATTTAGCATCCGAAAGTATTGGGAAGGTATTATTGGATAAAGGTATATATGCTTCAGTAGTCGACCATATTACACCGGATTTTGTTGCTTCAATACCTATAGCAAGGTTAAAGCCCGAACGAGAGCGTGCCATTGCAAATGCTATGCGTGAAGCGGAAACGCAGCGTGACAACGCTAACAAAATATTTATGGAACAACAAAAAAATCTTGAGGATTTATTATGGGAGAGTATCGGTGATGAATCTGAATAATAAATTTAATTGCGAATAGTACATAAGTCGGCGGTCGCATAGGCCGCATATGGTAGGATCAAAGAGAGTAGGAGTGTAGCGTTGTGATAAAACGTATGGGTATAAGAGAAATTAAAACTGTTGATATTAATGGGGACATAAATGAAATAGGTCCAATCTTTTTAAAGAACAGGTATGAAACCGTGTTTGTAATCGATTCGGAGCAGCATCTTTACGGCATAATAACAGCAGGAGACTTTTTCAGGAAAATTGCAAGTTCAAAAAATATATTTGAATTAATGAATAAAAAATATATTTCAATAGATTATAATTCAGATAATCACTTTGAAATTGCTAATGAAATATTTAAAAACAATATTAAGATAAGAACTATACCTATTGTTGATAATGATAAAATAATATATTTGTTATTTAACAATGAATACAACAATGAGTATAACTTCAAAACGATCGAACAAACATTAATGTTAAGAAAATGCGGTGAAAGATTAGCAGAATTTCTTAAAGCGGGAAACATTAAAACAATTGCAGTTATACAAGAAGATGAATTGATTTCATTTGCAAGCGATATATTAGAAAAATTTGCGCTTGTTGAACGAGTCAAAAGTGAGCAAGAGTTAGAAGAAAGCCAAAATAAAAATTTTGATATGGTTCTTAAACACAAAAATATCTCTACAAGTACAATGAAATTAAAATTAAAAGGGGTTATTGTTATTAATTTGCCCTTATTCTTAGATTTCTTTTACAAATCAAAAGATTTAATTGAAAATCAAATACCTGATTTAAAGAAAATTACCGATAAAATAGCTTTCTTTATGATACCGAATATATTTAATATAAAAAATATGTCATGCTCTGAGTTAGGGCTCATGGATAAGAAAATTTCAAAGCAAATAATAAGTTTAGGGTTGGATATGAGTGAGGAAGAGAAAAAGATTTATGAGGATAAATGCGCCAGATCCCCTCATTTCATAATGCGAAACGGCGAAATTTGCATTGATAATTTAGAAAGTCAGTATATAAACATTATAAATGGCAGAAGAGTCGTAACCGATGACAGAGGTGATTATAAAAACAGGATTTTTGTTTTGGGAAATTCTTTGGCATACGGTTTTGGCAGTGAAGACAAATATACCATTCAGAGCTTTATGCAAAAAATAATTAACGATACAAAACAAGAGTATAGGGTCGTGAATTGCGGCATAGCAAGACATTTTAGTATTTATAACATACTTGAAGAAGCTCAAGAGGGTGATAAGATAGTAGTGATTTTAGGTTATAATTACAAAGAATGGTTATGGATGCTAAAAATGTTAGAAAATCATATTAATAATTTTTCACAAATATATTGCTTAAAACATCTTTTTGACAGACCGCACGATATGGGAGAAGTTTACTTTGATAGAGGTCACATAAATCATATAGGTAATAAAAGAGTGGCAGAAGAAATAATAAAAATTATGGATAAAAATCCGCAAGAAGGGCTTGTAAGCCGCAGCGGGATTGAAGCACTAAATCAAAAAGAACCTGATTTTGATTTAATGGAAAAAGGGCTTCGGGATTTTCTTGATGATATTTCAAAGCATAAATTTGAAACAGGGAATGTTGGCGCAATTGTGATGAATTGTAACCCTTTTACAAATGGTCACCGTTATCTCATCGAATATGCTGCGATTAGCTGCGAGTTTTTATTTGTATTCGTTGTTCAAGAAGATAAATCATATTTTAAATTCGAAGATAGGTTGGCTTTAGTAAAACAGGGTACAGCGGATTTACCAAACGTAACAGTTTTGCCGGGGGGGGGGTACATAATATCATCTATTACTTTTGAAGAGTATTTTTATAAAGATAAATTACAGGAAACTACGATAAATCCCAGCTTGGATATAGAGATTTTCGGTAAACATATTGCTCCTGCGCTTAATATTAAAAAGCGTTTTGCGGGCGAAGAACCCATTGATCATATTACAAAACAATATAATGACACCATGAAAAAAACATTGCCCCGTTACGGCATTGAATTTGTTGAAATTCCTCGTAAAGAAAGCGGAGGGCAACCAATCAGTGCATCAATGGTAAGAAACCTTATTGAGAAAAAGGATTTTGAGGGAATAAAGGATATTGTGCCGATGACGACTTTTGAATTTATAAAATTACATTATAAATAACCTAAAAGAAGTTGGAATGGAGTTTTTATGCCCGATAACAAAACGTTGTATATATCCGATCTTGACGGAACCTTGCTGAACCGGAACGCCGAACTTACCGGTTACGCGAAAAATACGTTAAACGCGATGATCCGTAACGGGCTCAACTTTACGGTCGCTACGGCAAGGTCGGCAACTGCGGTGTCCGCAATGCTGGACGGCTTGGAGCTGAAACTCCCGGTTGGACTGCTCAACGGTGTTATGCTTTATGATCTTGCACGTCGAAAATATGTAAAAGTCAATGCTATCGAGCCGGAAACCGCCGTAAAAATGCTCAGGACATTCAAAAAGTGCGGCTGCAGGGCTACAGGTTTTGTGTACGAATTCAATAACGGCGAAATCCTGACATATCACGAATCGTCAGAACAAAAGCCGCTGCGTGACTTTGTCGAAGAACGAATTACACGCTATAATAAAAATTATACACATACCTGCGGATTTGAAAGCATGAACATGGAAAATATTATATATTTCACACTGATGGATACTTATGAAAAGCTTCACCCTATTTATGAATCGTTTGAAAAACTGCCCGGGCTCCATTTAAATTATTATCACGATTATTATAATCCGGATTTGTGGTTGTTGGAAATGTCCTCCGCCGGAGCTTCCAAAAAAGGGGTTGTGGACTATCTGCGTGCAGAGTATGGGTTTGAGCGCGTTATAGGGTTCGGTGACAGTTCAAACGATCTTTCGATGTTCGAGGTTTGCGATGTATGTGTAGCGGTGGAAAACGCAAATTCCGAAGTAAAAGCCGCCGCCGATTTTTTATGCGGTTCAAATGAACAGAACGGCGTAGTAAAATGGCTGGAAAACAATAAGAAAATAGGGTAAATAAGGTAAATAGGGTAAAAAAGGTAACGGGTATGAAAAAGTTCTTTATAACATCAATTGTTTTGTTTTGTATGATGGCAACCGGATTATTCCTGCTGTATCGGCAGCTCGACAAACCCCGGCGGGAAATGGTTCGGGCTTTCGGGGATATTATTGAGGTCTATCCAACCCAGGGCAGCAGTGCGGATGGTTGGTTTATCGCCGCGCCGGACAATGATGCAATGTTTATATGGAACAATATGGGTATGAGTATAAACGTCAATATTAAAGAGTTTGCGGATGCAGGGTTGGATATTTCCAAGCTTGACGGCAACGCGGAAAACGGCAGGCTCATATATACGACAGCTCCTTACATTAATCCGGACCCGGAACCTCAGCCGGAACCGTTCGCGCAATTTAAAAATAATATGAAGCATATAAAAAGTTATACAGGGTATCATATAGAAACCGACAGTTATAAGGTGGAAATTCAAGAAGGAAGCACGTTCAACTGGGCGCACAACATAGAAAAAGATACAAATACCGGCGAAAAGCAGTATCGGGACATATCTTTTATTCTGAGCCCCGAACCCCTTATCGCGGCGGGAGTAGACCCGGAAAAGGTTGATTCATGGGAATATATTCCGATAACGTATTTCGACGGCGTTGAAACATTGGAGGTTTACAAATTTGTAAAGTCTTTCGATATAGAAAATTCAGGGCTTTACAAAAACACAAAAGAATGATAAAATGACAAAAACCACTTAATTCTGATAGGGGGTTTAAATATCAATATCAGGAATATAATAATATCTATTGTTTTAACAGGGGTAATGTGCGCGGGGTTTGTGTTTAACACGTTCGCTCAGACTGAGGATACCGAAGATGTCCAAAAGACAGATTTGCCGCTTCGGATATTGGCGATTGGAAACAGCCACGCCAAGGATGCGGCCGAATATATGTACAAAATTCCGACCGCCGCAGGTTATAAAGAAGTTATATCGGGAACCTTGTGGTCCAGTTCTTTTAGTCTGGACGACCATTTGGCCGGTGCATTGGACGGAAAATCATCCTACAGCTACAGGGAAAAATCATCACAGGGAACGCGGAATTACGCGGGGTTTTCTTTTCTCGAGGCACTGCAATGGGAGGATTGGGATTATATCATTTTACAGCAGCAAAGCCTGAATGCGGGCAAGCCCGAAACTTTTGGTTCCCTTGCGCAGCTGGTACCGTTTATACGCCGGAGTATGACCAACCCTGATGCCGAAATAGGGTGGCATATGACATGGGCGTATTCTGTATACCGTGATTCCAAAGAGTTTGAAGAATACAATTACAACCAAGAGCTTATGTACAAGGCTATCACAGAAACGACAAAAAATGTGGTTGAGAAGATTAACGGGATCGATTTTGTTATCCCGGTGGGTACTGCGATCCAAAATTGCCGCACAAGCTATATCGGGGAAACGCTGACCCGTGACGGATCTCATTTGGTCTCCCCGCACGGACGTTATCTTGCCGGTTTGTGCTGGTTCAGCAAAATAACCGGACGTTCTGTTTATGAGTTCGACAAATTACTTGGTAAAAACATTAATATGCCTGCAACATACTGGCCTATGCTGCAGGAGGTTGTGGAAAACGCCATTGCTGACCCATACCGGGTGACTACATCTGCCCACCAAACCCTTGACGACAGAATCCCGATAAAAAATGCGGAAATCACGGTTCCCAACGATAACCCTGTTTATGATAATTCTGTATTTATCCCCGAGGTAAACGTAGAGTACCAAGGGATGATGCTCAAAAATAATTGGGATTACTATGTTTTGGATTCCAATCAGTCTGATGCGGGAAAACGACAAATAGCGATTGTAGGAATCGGAGATTTTATCGGTACGGCGATTATAGATGTTAGAGTGGCTCCCAAACCGTTGCGTCAAACCGAAATACGTTCCATTCCAAGCAAAGCGTATACCGGCAAAGCGTTTTCTCCGCCGGTAACCGTATATGACAAAAATAAAAAACTTCGTAAGGACAGAGATTATTCCGTAAGTTATGTCAACAACACAAGAGCGGGAAAAGCCCGCGCTGTTGTAAAGGGGCGCGGAAATTACAAGGGCACGCGCGCCAAAAGTTTTACAATTAACAAAAAGAAGATAAAATCAATAAAAATTTCTAAAATCAAAACCCGAACCTATAACGGGAAAAAACATAAACCTGCGATCGTTGTGAAAGACGGGAAGAAGAAATTAAAACGGAATCGCGACTATACCGTAACATATAAACGAAACCGGAATCCCGGCATAGCTCAGGCATACATACGGGGAAAGGGAGGGTATAAAGGGAATATACTCACAAGTTTTACCATACGTCCGGATGTTGTAAGCAATGTAAGGGTGAACAAAAGGGAATCCGGAAAGGAACGCATTAGGTGGAAAAGGGATCGTACAGCCCACGGTATCCAGATGCAATACTCTAAAAACCGGCAATTCCGGGGAAGAACAACCCAGACCGTAATGCTGAAAGGCACCTCTGCTGCTAAAAACATCGAAAATCCCGATGAAGAAAAAATCTACTATAAACGACTGCGCAAATACGTCATGGTAAACAACCGAAAAATATACAGCAGATGGACGAATGTTTAATGCTGACCTCAGGGTCTGCCGGGGATTAGCATAAACGACCTCTAAAAATGGCCGGAGACCTTTTACAATCACCGGCCATTTTTAATAATCGTTCTAGTCACGGTCATGGGATTCGACAAGCTCATTACGGCGGAAAAACAACGATATGCAGTATAGACCCGCCAACGCTACCAGCACATAGATAACGCGGCTGACGACAGCGGCAGAACCGCCGAACATCCACGCTATAATATCAAACTGAAAAAGCCCTACGCCGCCCCATATTAAAGCGCCGATAATGATTAATGTCAACGCAAGCTTATCCAACATCATAAACTCCATTTCTCCGGCGATTTCATAGTAATATTAATCCTTCCGCTTGTCGCCGGACGACGGCAAGGAACTACATAGGAAACAATCTTTTTTACAAAACGTTTCCCGTATATATCTTTTGCCGTAAAATAAAATTTATTCTTTTTATTTTTTCAATTGTAAACGTTACGAATTAATAATGTCGTTGATTTGCGGTATGATCAACGCATAAAGTCGGATTTGAATTTTGAACAAAATTAGTAATGGAGGGAACAGACATGGCAATAATTTCTTGTCCGGAATGAAAGTCATGAACCCAAAGAAAATGGCTTGCTATGGAATTTTTAAAGTCTTATGTCGAGCAGCAATAAACTTATTCGGGAAATAAATATTAGAGCATTTATGGAATATCTATATAAAGCGAGGAGATGGATATAAAATGGGATTTTGGATTTTTATGTTGATTATGAATTTGTTAATTCCAATTACAATGATTGGGTTTGGTAGTTTTTTTATAAAAAAAGCTCCTAAAAAAATCAACATGGCATTTGGGTATAGAACATCCATGTCAATGAAAAACAACGATACATGGAAATTTGCCCATACTTACTGTGGAAAGTTATGGCGTATTATTGGATGGGTCATGTTACCGGTTTCTATTTGTGCTATGCTTTTGGTGATTGAAAAAGAAGTAGGTACTGTGGGGATATTTGGTGGGGTTATTGCTCTTATTCAATGCGTTTTTCTTGTTGTTCCAATCATTCCTACTGAAAGAGCATTAAGAAAGAAATTTGATGAACATGGTAATCGGATAGTATAAGTGCTTTTTGATATTAAAGCATGGCTTCAAATTGGAAAATACTTTAGTTGAATTTATTGAAATACAAATATCCGCAAAAGCATTTTCGAGTGTGTATTTCTATCTGCAAAAATTAATATTTTTTTTATATTTTTACTATTGACAAACGGTAAGACCACAGTATATACTGGTATGAAGGGGATTAAACCACTATATGTTGTGGTTTTCAATTCCCGGAAATTGAAAATTCCCGAGAACTTTTAGTTCTCGGGAACTAAAAAGTGCGAAGGAATGGGTAAAAAGAAATGATAACCAAAATAAAAAAAAGAGACGGAAGAAGAGCGAGCTTTAACATAGACAAAATTACAAACGCGATTTTCAGAGCTGCGCAGTCGGTGGGCGGGAACGACTACAGTGAAGCCGAAAAGCTGAGCGAGCTTGTTTGTGCGGAATTGGAAATCGAATTGAGCGGAAAAACACCCACCGTAGAACAAATACAGGATATGGTGGAAAGAGTACTGGTTAAAGAGGGACACGCCAAAACTGCGAAAAGTTATATTATATACCGCGCCGAACGTACCCGTATCCGCGAAATGAACACCAAGCTGATGAAAATATTTGAAGATTTAACCTTCAAGCCCGCAAAGGACAGCGATGTCAAGCGCGAAAATGCTAATATCGACGGTGATACCGCGATGGGTACCATGTTGAAATACGGATCGGAGGGAGCTAAACAGTTCTACGAAATGTATGTCCTTGACCCCAAACACGCCGAAGCGCACAGGGAAGGGCGGATACATATCCACGATCTGGATTTTTTCACGCTTACAACTACCTGCTGTCAGATAGATATAATCAAGCTGTTCGAGAACGGGTTCGCTACCGGGCACGGATTTTTGCGCGAGCCTAAGGATATACAAAGTTATACAGCTCTTGCGTGTATTGCAATACAATCCAACCAGAACGACCAGCACGGCGGTCAGAGCATTCCGAATTTTGATTATTCCATGGCTAAAGGGGTGGCGAAAACCTATGTTACAAACTATCACCGGAATTTGGGTAAAGCTCTGGAATTATTAGCAGATAAAAAGGACGGATTACAAATAGCAGTAGAAATCAGCGAGAAACTGGGGGATTGCAAACCCGTAATAGCACAGAATAACGGTTACGCTGAAAAAGAGCTGCCCCTGCTCTGTAAATATACGGACGAACAGCAAGCCCGTAAGATGCAAAAATTCGCAAGAGAAATCGCTTTTCAGGAAACCGACCGCGCCACATACCAAGCGATGGAAGCTTTGGTGCACAACCTTAATACCATGCATTCGCGCGCCGGAGCGCAGGTTCCGTTTTCTTCGATAAATTATGGGTTGGATGTCTCCGACGAAGGCAGGATGGCGATTAAAAATATTTTATTAGCTACCGAAAGCGGATTGGGCAACGGTGAAACGCCGATATTCCCCATACATATCTTCAGGGTAAAAGAAGGGATCAGTTATAATCCGGGAGATCCGAATTACGATCTCTTCAAGCTGGCAATGAGAGTTTCGGCGAAAAGACTGTATCCCAACTTCGCTTTTATAGATGCGCCGTTTAATTTGCAATATTATAAACAGGGGGATTACAACACCGAAGTTGCTTATATGGGCTGCCGGACAAGGGTTATCGGAAACGTAAATGACCGGGGCCGCGAAGTTGTTTCGGGTCGCGGAAACCTAAGCTTCACTTCGATAAATTTGCCGCGTTTGGGCATAGAAGCGAAAGGTGACCCGAACAAATTTTTCGTACTGCTGGACGAAACAATAGACCTGGCTATCGAACAATTATTGCTGCGTTATAAGATACAAGCGCAAAAAAAAGTCAAGAACTTCCCGTTTCTTATGGGTCAAGGTGTTTGGCTTGACAGCGATAAATTAGATGTGGATGATGAAATCGGCGATGTCCTTAAGCACGGCACCTTGTCTATGGGTTTTATCGGGCTTGCCGAATGTCTTAAGGTTTTGGTAGGCGGACATCACGGCGAAAACGAAGAAATACAGGAGCTAGGCATAAAAATCATAGCTCATATGCGCAAGCGTGTGGATGACGAATCCGCAAGAACAGGGTTAAATTTTACCCTGCTTGCTACTCCGGCGGAAGGACTTTCCGGACGATTTTTGTTGATAGATAAAGAAAAATACGGGATTATAGAGGGAGTGACCGATCGCGAATATTATACAAATTCTTTCCATATCCCTGTGTACTGTGATATGAACGCTTACGATAAAATTAAAATCGAAGCTCCGTACCATGCGTTAACAAACGCCGGGCACATAAGTTATGTGGAGCTTGACGGCAACCCGATAAACAATTTGGAAGCGTTTGAAAAAATTATACGCTGTATGAAAGAAAACGGCGTGGGCTACGGTTCGGTAAACCACCCCGTAGACCGGGATTCGGTTTGCGGATACACCGGTGTTATCAACAATATTTGCCCGAAATGCGGTCGTGACGAAAGTAGCGGTTTGAAGTTTGAGAGAATACGCCGCATAACGGGGTATTTAGTGGGAACCGTAGATCTGTTTAACAACGCTAAACGGGCGGAGGAGCGCGACAGGGTAAAACACGGGACAGGCAGGCCGGCAGATGAGCAAAAGAAATCTGTGCGCAAGGATCGCCGCAGTCCCGAATTGCCGCCGATGGAAGTTGCCGGTCCTTAATGTTTTTCGGTTTGGAAGGTTACCGCAGGGTTGTATATAGTGATGAAAAGTTCAGGAGTTCCTGAAAGTGATACGCAGCTTTTCCAATGCTTTCTTTTCGATTCTGCTGACGTAGGATCTGGATATATCAAGCTTTTTCGCCGTTTCGCGCTGTGTCAGGGGAGCAAATCCGCATAACCCATATCTCATGCGTATGATTTTCTGCTCCCTCGGGTCAAGCGATGCGGCGATATGTTTTTTCAACTGTTCGACCTTCAATTTCAAGTCTATCCCGTCGATCAGACAGTTTTCGTCAGAAATAACATCAATAAGCATCAAAGGGTTTCCGTCTTTGTCGTTGTCTATGGTATCATTTATGTAGACATCCCCCGCAGTCTTTTTTATGCCGCGGAAATACATTAAAATCTCATTTTCTATGCACCTTGATGCGTATGTCGCGAACTTTGCGCCTTTTTCATAGTTAAACGCACCTACGGCTTTTATTAAACCGATAGTGCCTATGGAGATCAAATCCTCCTGATCGTTGGTTGTCGCATAGTACTTTTTGATGATGTGTGCTACAAGACGCAGGTTGTGTTCGATAAGTGTGTTGCGTGCGTTTTGATCTCCGGCTGCCATTTTCTCAAAACATTCACGCTCTTTCGCGGCAGGCAAAGGTTTTGGAAACGAACCGTTATTCTCAATGCGCAGCGCGAAATACAGCAGGTTGGATAATGCGTAATGGATCAATGATGAAAACAAAATAAACGCTCCTGACCGTAATAGACCTCCTCGGAAATTAAAACGTAATGTATGAACACAGATGATTTTTCGTCAAACAAGGCAATTTTGACGAGAATATCATGGATATTTGAGGATAAATTAACACCGTGTGTACGTCGCGAAGCAGTTTTCGAGGAGGTCTAACTGTGGATAAATAAATTTGTTAAAATTATATGAAACGGCAGACGATTTTTTGTATGTCCCAAAGTGTTTTTTTAATTTTATATAAAAATAGATATGATATGCGGTGATTCAACTTTATAGGGAGAGATGTTTTTTTATGGGAAAATCGTTGGTTTTGGCGGAAAAACCGTCCGTGGCAAAGGAATTGGCGAAAGTTTTGGGGTGCAGGCAAAAAGGTAATGGGTGCATATCGGGTGAAAAGTATATAGTTACCTGGGCGCTGGGACATCTTGTTACGCTGGCAGATCCGGAAACTTACGGAAAGCAATATAAAAGCTGGAGTTTAGAAAGCCTGCCCATGCTGCCGAAAAAGATGCAGCTGACGGTGATACGGGAAACCTCCAAACAATATAATACCGTGCAGGGACTGCTCAGGAGAGCGGATGTTACCGAAATAATTATCGCTACGGATTCGGGGCGGGAAGGGGAGCTTGTCGCACGCTGGATTTTACTCAAAGCCGGATGCGATAAACCTATGAAACGGCTCTGGATCTCCTCGCAAACCGACAAGGCCATAAAAGACGGATTTGCGAAACTTAGACCTGCGGCTGAATATTATAACTTGTTTTTATCGGCGGCGGCGCGAGCGGAAGCCGATTGGCTGATAGGCTTAAATGTTACACGGGCTTTGACTTGCAAATATAACGCAAGTCTTTCTGCCGGTCGTGTACAGACACCTACGCTGGCGATGATTGTGAAAAGAGAACAGGAAATAAAAAACTTTATCCCCAAGGAATACTATACGATAAAAGCGAAATTGAACGGGTTTTCCGCAACATGGAAAGATAATAAAAATCAATCACGCCTGTTCGATAAAGCCGAAGCCGAAGCTGTGCTGCAAAGAGCGGCGGGTAAACAGGGTATGGTCGTGGAAATCAACAAACAATATAAGCGCAAGCCGCCTCCGGCAGCATATGATCTCACAGAATTGCAGCGGGATGCCAACCGCAAATATGCTTATTCAGCCAAGCAAACCCTATCCCTGGCGCAGTCGTTGTATGAACGGCATAAACTGCTGACTTATCCCAGGACTGATTCCCGATATATCACGGATGATGTTGCATCTACTTTGCCGGAACGCTTGAAGAGTATTGCGGTCGGTTCGTATAAAGAAGCGGCAATGTCTATTATCAGAGGACGCTCTTTGTCCGTGCAATATCTGGTAAACAATAACAAAGTCAGTGACCATCATGCCATTATTCCTACCGAGGAACCGGCCAGCTTCTCCGGGCTTACTCCTGAAGAACGTAATATTTATGATTTGGTAATCCGGCGTTTTTTATCGGTATTATCGCCGGCGTTTGAGTACGAAGAAACCCGGCTTACATTAATGATAGGAAAAGAACGGTTTTATGCTAAAGGAAAAATAATAAAAACTCCCGGTTGGAAGCAAATACACGGACAGGCGCTGACCGGGGATGAAGACGACGATGAACCCGATGTAAAAGGACAAACTTTGCCGCAAATCCGTCAGGGGGATAAACCGGACGTTATATCGTGCGCCTTAGAAACAGGAAAAACCAAACCGCCCGCAAGATATAATGAAGCCACCCTGTTAACAGCGATGGAAAACCCGGGCGTTGCAAACTGCGTTTTAGGAACCCCTGCGACCCGTGCCGACATTATTGAAAAGCTGTTTGATTCTTTTTATATCGAACGACATGGCAAGGAAATTATCCCCACATCCAAGGGGGTACAATTAATCGGCATAGCTCCCGGTGATCTGAAATCCGCCGAACTTACCGGAAAATGGGAACAGCAGCTAACCTTGATCAGCAAAGGTCAGGCTAAGAGTGCGGATTTTACAGCACAAATGAGGGATTACGCATCAGCTCTGGTATCCGCAGTCATAATCAGTGATGCGAAATATGTTCACGATAATAAAACCCGGGAAAAATGCCCCGATTGCGAAAAGTTTCTGCTGGAAGTTAAAGGCAGGAAAGGCATCATGCGGATCTGTCCTGACCGGGAGTGCGGCTACCGCAAAAGCATGAGTATGCAAACCAATGCCCGGTGTTCCAACTGCCACAAAAAACTGGAAATGCGCGGTGAAGGAGAAAAACGGATATTCGTCTGTGTCTGCGGTTTTCGGGAGCGGCTTTCGGACTTTGAGAAACGCCGTGAAACAGCGGGAGCGAGCAAACATGATGTGAAAAAATATCTGGCAAGCCAAAACGAAAAATCCGAAAACATCGGACAATCGGCTCTTGCGATACAGTTGGCGAAATGGCAGGAGAGCGGCAATCGCGGTTCAAAAAGCAAATGACGGACGGAAATCTGCGGGTGATTGCAAAAAAATTACGAAAAATCATATATAAGTAAAGAATAAGGGTTGCGTTATTCTGCATATTCAAGTATAATGAGAACGGTACAAAACAATCACAAAGAGGGTGATCATAACGATGAAAACATATCTTGATGAGTTTATAGAATTTGAAAGAAGATGGCGGCGGGCGCTGCAAAGCGTGGAATATTCAATAGACATGAATATTATAACGGGGCATAATTTCAAGTTGAAATTAAACTGTAAGTTCGCCGAACTAACTTTAATGTTTTTCGGTAAGGAATTTCATTTGGATTTGTCCATAGATAGAGATGATGAAATATCCGTAGTGGAACAAAGTATCCGAAACAGTTTATCAATAAGCGCCAATGTGGCAAGGGATCACATAAAAAATTTGGATTATGAAAATATAATGCCGGATTTGAAGCTATTATCCCTGATAAAACATCGGAATTTGCGGATTAAGGAAAGCCGCGAGAGCATAACGGTATATTTACAGGCTGATTCGGGCGGCGGAAATTTACAGATTACGGATATATGCGGGATAAAGGATGTATTGTTGCCTTATTGCACTGATTTCAACTAGAATGGGGTGTTGAAAAAATTCGCCCGCGATGAATCGTTCACGACGGGTCGTTTGTGATAATTCGCCCGCAAAGATACTGCGGCAGTATTTCCGTAATATTTCATAAAATATACGTTAATACATTAAGTGTTGCCTTATTTAATTTTAACTTCGAGAGGATGGGTATCGGTTTGAAGGTTTTGGTAATAGGCGGGGGCGGGCGCGAACACGCTATAATCCGCAAATTAAAACAGAGCGTGTTGATTAGCGAACTTTATGCCGCGCCGGGTAACGGCGGAATATCTTGTGATGTAAAATGCTTTCCGGTCAAGGCGACCGAAATAGAAGAAATGACACGGCTGGCTGTTGAAAAGAAAATAGATTTTGTCGTTGTTGCGCCGGATGATCCTCTGGTGATGGGAATGGTTGATGCGCTGGAGACTGCCGGGATCAAAACTTTCGGTCCGGACAAAGCCGCCGCGGCGCTGGAAGGTTCTAAGGTTTTTTCCAAAAATTTGATGAAAAAGTACGGTATTCCTACTGCCGGGTATGAAACATTTGAAGATTATGCCGCAGCACGGGAATATGTAGAATCACTGGATAAATTCCCTGTTGCGATAAAAGCGGACGGCTTGGCGCTGGGCAAAGGTGTTATTCTCCCCGAAGACCATGAATCTGCTTTAAGGGCATTGGAGCTTATCATGGTGAAAAAAGCTTTCGGTGATTCCGGGAAATCTGTGATCGTGGAGGAGTTTTTGTACGGAACAGAAATTTCCGTTCTCGCTTTTACCGATGGCATTACCGTAAAACCGATGGTTTCAGCGATGGATCACAAGAGAGCGCTGGACGGGAACAAAGGCTTAAACACAGGGGGTATGGGTGTAATAGCTCCGCATCCGCTATACACTGAGGAAGTAGAAAATATTTGTATGCGTGATATTTTCATACCGACGGTGGACGCGATGAGAGCGGAAGGCCGTCTGTTTAAGGGTTGTTTGTTTTTCGGCTTGATATTGACGTCCGGCGGGCCTAAGGTCATTGAGTATAATTGCCGTTTCGGCGACCCGGAAGCACAGGCCGTACTCAGTCTGCTCAAGTCTGATCTGATGGAAATTATACTGGCTGTCCGCGAACAAAGGCTGGACGGGCTCGAAATAGAATGGTACGGTAAATCCGCCGCTTGTGTTGTTGTGGCATCCGGGGGTTACCCGGAAAAATATGCAACAGGACTTCCTATAAAAGGCATAGGAAGTGATGGACAGCTTGACTGCGATAACGGAGAATCAATCCAAATCCATCACGCAGGTACAAAATGCTTAAACGGAGAATTTGTTACCGCCGGCGGCAGAGTAATGGGTGTGACCGCAGTCGCGGATACCCTGGAATGCGCGTTGGATACAGCGTATACGGGTGTGCGGCAAATAGATTTCGAAAATGCGCGATACAGGCGAGATATAGGGAGAATATGATGAGCGGGATATTGCACAAAAAAATAAAAGACATGGACTCTTCTAAACATGAGCATAAAACGTTTGCATACACCCGGCACGAGTTCGTTCCCCGGGGATACGCATCCCAGTGCCTTGTTTCGGTGTATGAAATTCCGCCCGGCAAGTCCGCATATCCTTATCATTATCATGTGAAAAACGAAGAGGTTTTTTATATTATCAGCGGAAATGGAATGCTAAAAACACCGAATGATGAAAAAAAGGTAACCTCCGGAGAGATGTTGTTTTTTCCCGCTGACCGGTCCGGAGCGCACAAATTGACAAATACATCCGAAACGGAAAATTTGGTTTATATTGATTTTTCTACACATAACGATTTGGACGTTTGTTTGTATCCCGACTCAAATAAGGTTGCGATATGGGGAAAAGGTGTGAATAGATTGTACAGGCAGGACGATAATGTTGATTATTACGAAAGTGAATGATATTTTAAAATGAAAGAAATAAAACTTAAAATAGACGGAAAAAATGTTACAGGGTATCAAAACCAGACGATACTCTGTATTGCCCGCAATAACGGCATAGATATTCCTACACTGTGCCATGATGAACGGGTTCAGGTGTATGGTTCCTGCGGACTTTGCACGGTTGAAGCCGAAGGAATTCCAAAGCTGCTGCGCTCCTGTTCCACCGTCGCGGCTGACGGGATGGTTGTGCGTACCAATACAAGCCGCGTGCTTGAAAACCGAAAAAGTGCTTTGGAACTGCTTTTATCAGACCATACAGGGGATTGCCGTCCGCCCTGTTCGCTGGCGTGTCCCGCACAAACGGACTGTCAGGAATATGTGGGGCTGGTGGCAAACGGAAATTATAAAGAAGCCTTGATTTCGGTGTTGGATAAAGTGCCGCTCCCATCTTCTATCGGCAGGGTTTGTCCGCGCCCCTGCGAAGAAGCCTGTCGGCGCGAATTGGTGGAAGAACCGGTTTCAGTCGCCGGATTAAAGCAGTTTTTAGGTGATATGGAGCTTGATACCCGGGTTGCTGAGGAAGTTTTCACTTGCACGGAAGCAGGTACGGGTAAGAGCGCAGCAATTATCGGCGGCGGTCCCGGCGGTCTTGCCGCGGCGTACTTTTTAAGCAAGCGGGGACATAAAACCATAATATACGAAGCAATGCCTGAAATGGGCGGAATGCTTCGTTACGGTATCCCGGAATACAGGTTACCGAAAAAAATTCTGCAGCAGGAAATATCCCGCATAGAAAGAACCGGTGTGATATTTAAAAACAATGTAAAAGTTGGAAAAGATATAACATTGGATGAATTGCGTGAACAAAATGATGCCGTAATCATTGCTTGCGGGGCGTGGTCGAGTGTCGGTATGCGGATCCCCGGCGAAAATCTCGAAGGCATATACGGCGGTATAGATTTGCTGCAGGACACGGCACAGAACATCCCGGTTGAAATTGGGAAAAAGGTCGCAGTGGTCGGCGGCGGGAATACTGCCATGGATGTGTGCAGAACCGCTGTAAGGCTGGGAGCCGGCGAAGTTTATAATATATACCGGCGTACAAGGAACGAAATGCCGGCGGCAGAAAACGAAATAGACGAGGCAGAAGAAGAGGGCGTTATCTTTAAAAATCTGACAAATCCGATAGAATTTATCGGTGAAAACAAAAAGCTTAAAGCTGTACGCCTGCAAATAATGGAATTAGGCGAACCCGACACATCCGGGCGGAGATCGCCTGTTCCGGTCGAGGGCAAACAGGAAATAATAGAAGTGGATTCTTTTATCATTGCCATTGGGCAAAAACCTGACCTAAAGGGATTTGAAACGCTGAAAACAACAAAGTGGGGGACAATTGATGCGGACAGCGATACCTTTTTGACGAATCTTGACGGAGTATATGCGATAGGGGATGCGATGGGCAGCGGAGCGGACATAGCCGTGTCTGCGATA
>WRKL01000026.1 GCA_009778115.1 Oscillospiraceae bacterium
TTGACCAGTGTGCGGATTTTCAAGCTTTTTTTATAATATATATCATAATACCCATCGGAAAGCACGAGTGAACCCAGCATTATCCGCCGTTTCACCTCGGGTCCGAAACCTTCGGCGCGCGACATATTGTAAACATCCGAAAGATTGTGAGCGTTTGGGCTTTTATAGCCGTATTTCACACCGTCATAACGGGATAAATTTGAACCGGCTTCGGCACACGAAATTATACGATAAGCAGTATGCGAATATTCGGTGTGCGGCATAACGATTTCATCTATTTCTGCGCCCAGCGATTCAAAACGTTTTACCGCAGTCATTACAGTCCGTTTTATTTCATCATCGCAATCCTCAAGATAGTTTATTGGCAAAGCGATTTTACGTCCGCTCAAACTATCTGTTTTTTCAGGTTTGCGGTCAAAACAAAAACTTTGACCGATAGCACAAGTACTGTCCCGGTTGTCCGGCCCGGAAATTATTGAAAGCAAAGCCGCACAATCATCGACATTGCGCCCGATAGGACCTATTTGATCCATAGAAGATGCGAATGCGATAAGTCCGTGTCTGGAAACTGCGCCGTAGGTTGGTTTTATGCCGATGACTCCGCAATAACCGCAGGGTTGACGAATACTGCCGCCGGTATCTGTACCTAACGCAAGCGGAACCATTCCGGCAGCTACAGCCGCTGCGCTTCCGCCCGAAGAGCCGCCCGCGATATAGTTTGGGTTGCGGGGATTTTTTGTTGTGCCAAATATCCCGGTTTCAGTCGAGCCGCCCATGGCGAATTCGTCCATGTTCAATTTCCCGACGATAATTAAGCCGGAATTTTCCAGCTTATCTACTACAGCGGCATTGAATATCGGGGAATATCCCTGCAAACTTTTAGACGCGCAGGATGTTAAAACATCTCGGGTGGATATGTTGTCCTTTATTGCCACCGGAACTCCGGCGAGAGGGGACAAATTATCTCCGTCGTCGATTTGTTTTTGTACAACATCAGCGCGAGCCAGAGCCTGCTCTTTCATTATTGTGATAAACGCATTAATAGTTTTGTCCTGCTTTTCTATCTCGTTTACGCACGCAATTACGAGTTCGGCGACACCGGCTTTTTTGTTTTTTACAGCGTTAGCAAGTTCTAAAGCGTCCATTTTTTTATAATTCAGACAAATCACTACTTTCAGGTTATTTTAAAGAGCCCGCGGAACCTTGAACATTCCTTTGGCTTGATCCGGTGCGTTTTTTAAAATCAATTCCCGGTCGCAGGAGTCAGCGGCGGTGTCTTCCCGGAAAATGTTAATGTTGTCGAAAGGACGGCGGCATTCGCCTATGTTCGAAACATCCGCTTTTTCTATCCGGGAAAAATAATCGAAAATATCATCGAATTCGCCTTTAAACTGTTCCCTTTCTCCGGCGGTGAGAAAAAATCCGGACAAGTTTTCCATATATGTGATAAGTTCATCGTTTATTTTCATGCTTTTTCCTCCGTACTTAGGTCTCTGTCTTGTTTGCCTTAATAAATATTTATTGAAAATTTAATAGCTTTCTCTTTGCATTCTATCCATAGCTTCTTCGACATTTTCCCGGTTGCCGAATGCTGATAAGCGGAAAAAGCCTTCTCCGTTTTTGCCGAAGCCGGAACCGGGTGTCCCAACAATATTAATCTTTTCCAAAAGATAGTCAAAATACTCCCAGGAATCAATTCCGCCGGGGCACTTTAACCATACATAAGGTGAATGTATTCCGCCGACGAACCAAATTCCGCGCTCAGTCAAAGCCTTGCGGATGATCTTTGCGTTTTCCAGATAGTATGAAATATTTTCTTTGGTTTGTGATTGCCCGTCCTGCGAGAAAACAGCTTCAGCACCGCGCTGGACTATGTAGGAAACACCGTTGAATTTTGTGTTCTGCCGTCTGAGCCACATCCTATTTAAAGATATTCCGTCAATTTCCAGTTCGGACGGAACGATGGTGTAGCCGCACCTTGTGCCGGTGAATCCCGCTGTTTTAGAGAGCGAGCAAATCTCAACAGCGCATTTTTTTGCATCCTTGATCTGATATATGCTTGAGGGTAGATTTTCGTCCCGGACAAAAGCTTCATACGCCGCATCAAAAAGTATAACAGCGTTCTGCGAAATTGCATATTCTACCCACTGTGTCAATTGTTCTTTGGTGTAAACGGCACCGGTGGGATTGTTGGGGGAGCATATATATATTATGTCTGCGGAAATATTTTCGTCGGGCATTGGTAAAAAGCCGTTGCTTTCGTTTCCGTTCGTGAATACAATTTTGCGCCCGTTCATAATATTCGTGTCCACATACACAGGATATACGGGATCCGGAATCAGGACCGTATTATCCGGGCTGAATATATCGAGTATGTTACCCGCATCACTTTTTGCGCCGTCACTAATAAATATTTCAGAATTATCAATTTCAACATTTTTTTGGCGATAATATGAAGATACAGAGTTTTTGAGAAAATCATAACCCTGGTTATCATCATAACCGCGGAAAGTCTTTTTTTCGCCCATTTCGGCGGCGGCTTGTTTTAAAGCGGAAACCGAGGCGGCGGGCAGTGGCAGTGTCACATCGCCTATTCCCATGCGTATAATTTTAGCATCCCGGTTTTTTGCCGCAAAATCCGAAACCTTTTTCGCTATCCTGACGAAAAGGTAGCTATCTTGCAAGTTTCGGTAGTTCGGATTTAATTTCATCTCTTATCCATTCCCCCATAGCTAAGAATGATTGACATTATACACTAAGACCGCTGTTATGTCAAATAAAAGGGATGTTGAAAAGCCGACTGAAAAAGTCGCCCGCAAAAAATACTGCGTTAATGCTTTCGTCATAATTCACAAAATATACGTTAACATATTAGGTGTTGCCTTAATATTTTGTATCATCTGCCAAAAATGTTGCTCTTGGTTTTTAGCGGTCTTTGTTTTTCAACATTCCCACCAAACATTTTGAGAAGTCAAACTTATGTTTACAGAATATTTACATTTGGAGTTGCATAGTTTTATGCAACTTTTTCGTTTTTTCGGTGCTTTAGTGAAAGGGTTGTTTGCATTAGGCTAATTCCAAGCTAAGAAACGCATAAAAAACAAATTAAAAACCTTGATATATGGTTTTAAATAATTTTTATCTGCGTTTTTGATTGGGGCCGGTATTAGACACTAGTAAGGAGGTATTGAAAATTTGGAGTTGACTGCAAAAGAAAAGCTTTTTTGTTACTATTATTTCAAACGCGGATCTGCCAGGCAGGCCGCCGTTCTGGCAGGGTATTCGGAATCGTCCGCCGCTGTGCAGGGAGCGCGGATGATGCAGAAGCAGGAAATAACAAGCTATATAAAAAAGCTTGGCGAAACGATCCCCAACGCGGCAAAAGCAGGTCTTGAAAGAATAGCGGCGGGACCGAACAACGACGCTATAGGTCTTGTATTGCACGGCGGAGAAATTACCCCGGAAAACTTGCAAACGCTGGATCTTGTCGGAATAAGCGAAATCAAGCGATTGAAAGACGGAACTTTCGAGATTAAATTTTTCGATAGGATCAAGGCTTTTTCGCAGCTTGCGGAGATTTATGGCACAGAGCAAGATAACAAAACGAGCAAGGACTTTTTCGATGTACTCAACAACAGCGCAAAATTAATAGAAGGGTCCGAAACGGGCGAAGACCTGCAAGAGGAAGCGAACCGGGAATGAATTATTCCGCGAAAGGACGAATATTAAAATGACGAAATTCAAACAATTTTCACGCAAACAACTGCTCGTTTTAACATGGTGGTGCGACTGCTCGCGGTACAGGGAATATGATGCCATTATTTGCGATGGCGCAGTACGCAGCGGGAAAACCCTGTGTATGTCCATTTCGTTCATATCCTGGGCTTTTTCTTGTTTCGACGGATACAGTTTCGCGCTTTGCGGCAAAACAGCCGCATCCTTGAGCCGTAATGTCATCACTCCTTTGCTGGGTATTCTTAATTCGCTGGGCTTTGAGTGTGAACATAAAATTTCGCGGAGCTATATGGACATAGCATACAAGAATCGCCGGAACCGGTTCTATCTTTTCGGCGGCAAAGATGAGGGGTCGGCGGCGCTTATTCAGGGAGTAACTTTAGCAGGTGTAATGTTTGACGAAGCGGCGTTAATGCCGCGCAGCTTTGTGGAACAGGCTTTAGCGAGATGTTCGATTCATAGTTCTAAATTTTGGTTTAACTGCAATCCCGAGCATCCCTTTCACTGGTTTTATTTGGAATGGGTAAAAAAAGCTAAACAAAAAAACGCATTCTATGTCCATTTTACCATGAAAGACAACCCTTCTCTTTCGCGAAAAATTTTGTCCCGTTATGAATCCCTGTATTCGGGAAGCTTTTACGACAGGTTTATTTTAGGGAAATGGACGGCGGCTGTCGGAGCGGTGTTCCCTATGTTTGATGCCCGGAAACATATAGTTTCAAAATTACCGGAAATTTTCGAAAATTATCATATATCCTGCGATTACGGGACGGTAAACCCGGCATCTTTCGGATTGTGGGGGAAAAGGGACGAAAAATATTATCGTATCCGCGAATATTATTATGATTCGAAAAAAAACGGTGATCAAAAAACCGACGAGGAATATTATAACGAGCTTGTAAACCTCGCGGGAAACGCAAAAATCCAAAGCGTGATAATTGATCCTTCGGCCGCAAGCTTCATCCAGCTGGTGCGGCGCAAGAACAGATTCCGTTGTATTCCGGCAAAAAACGAAGTTTCGGACGGGATACGCAAAGTCGCAAATATGCTCAAGGCCGGCAAGCTGCTTTTTTATAAATCATGTACCGATTGCATACGGGAATTCGCTCTATACAGCTGGGACGATAACAACGGTCGGGATATTCCGAAAAAGCAAAACGATCATGCGATGGATGATGTGAGGTATTTTGTATCCACGGCTCTGGAAGAGGGTGTATCAAACGAGTTTTTTGTATTGTCATCTTCCAGATAAAAATAGACCCTCCCGAGGGTTAAAATGATGAATGAACGCTGGATGATTTTTCGTCAAACGAGGTAATTTTGATGGGAATATCATGGATATTTGAGGATAAATCAACGCCGTGTGACGTAAAATCTACTGTTCATACATTGCGAGGTGATTTTTAGGGAGGTCTAATGATGCAAGGAGGTTTAATGTTGCCAAAAAGGAAAAAAAACGATACGCCGATAGTTTCATCGGTGCAAACTTTCCCCGATACAGGGCATCCTTTCCGCATACTTGACAGATATACACCTCTGTTGAATCCGGAACTGAGGCTTTATGAAACAATGCGGGAAGCGATACCGATTATTGATGCCGCGCTCTATAAAATCCAGCGATTGATCGGCGGATTCAGGCTTCGCTGCAAGAATGAAGATGCCGAGCGGGATTTGAACTATTTCGCATCGAATGTGCGGGTGGGATCGTCCATGCAGGGATTGGAGATGTTCATATGCTCGTATTTCGACAGTTTGCTTCTCTACGGTAACGCTTTAGGTGAAATTGTGCTTACCCGGGACAACCGACAGATCGCCGCGCTCTACAACGCCGCCATGAAAGATGTCGCCGTCGAGAGGGGTGCTTCGCCGCTGGAGCTGAACTTTTTTACCCAGATGCCGAACGGAGAACTAAAAAAGGTGACGAATAACGAATGTATAATGTTTACGGCTTTGAACCCGCCCGCTTCGCAAATTACCGGAGTTTCGGTACTTAGAAGTCTGCCTTTTGTAAGTTCGGTTCTGCTGAAAATTTATAATTCTATCGGACAAAACTTTGACAGAGTGGGTAATGTGCGTTTTGCCGTAACTTATAATCCGGGTGCTGATGCTGTAGATAAAGCTTATGCCAAGGAACACGCAAAGCAAATCGCAAAAGAATGGTCGCAAGGCATGAGAGCCGGAAAAAACGGAGAAACTCACGACTTTATCGCAGTAGGAGATATTGGTATAAAGGTGATAGGGGCAGAAAACCAAATGATCGACTGCAATATCCCGGCACGTCATATGATGGAGCAGATTATAGCAAAACTATCTCTGCCGCCGTTTTTGCTGGGATTGAGTTGGTCTACCACCGAACGCATGAGCAAGCAGCAAGCGGACATTTTAGCTAATGAGCTGAGTTATTACCGCAGGATGCTGGTTCCGGTAATTAAAAATATCTGCCGGATGTTTTTACGGTTGAATGGATACTACTGCGAACCCGAAGTTGAGTGGGATGTGCTTAGTTTTGACGATGAGATTGATGCGGCGCGGTCAAGGCTTTACAATGCACAGGCGGCGAAGATTGAACTTGAAAATGGAATCGAACCGTCCAAGGCACCGGTTAACGAAAGCGAGATATACGAGCTTAAACGCTGCGAAGAGCAAATATAAAAAACACTCCGCAAATCTTATTATACGAGGATGAAGAAGTATGAAAAAGAACGCCACACCAAAACCCGGCGCACAAACAAACGAAACGAACCCGGTTGAAATCAAACCGTCGTCTGAGGATATGAGCAAGATCAACAAATATACCCGTCGTGCATTAAGGTCCGAAGAAGTCTATATTTTTAACATTGTATTGTGCGATAACGAAACCGACCGCGACAATGAAAGATTTACGGTCGATGCACTTAAAAAAATCGCAGAAATATTCATCGGACGCACGGGTATTTTTGATCACAGCCAGAAAGGCGAAAATCAAACCGCAAGAATATATGATGCGAGTTTAGAATCCGCAACCGACCGCAAAGCATCCTGCGGCGATGTTTATCATTATGTGAAAGCTTCAGCGTACATGGTAAGAAGCAAGCGCAACCAAGACCTGATACTGGAGATTGACGGCGGAATTAAAAAAGAAGTAAGTCTTAGCTGTCAGGTTGCGAAACGGGTATGCTCGGTATGCGGTGTGAACAGAAAAGTCAAAAGCTGTTCACATATACCCGGAAGATTGTACGGCGGTAAGCAATGTTGTTTGATAATGGACGAACCCACCGATGCCTATGAGTGGTCATTTGTTGCAATACCGTCCCAGGTCAGCGCAGGTGTCGTAAAAAAATTTGAATGCGGCTGTGAAAATTTTTGCGACAGGTTATGCTCGCGGAATAAGAGCGATTCCGACTTTGCGGGAAAGGATGTGAAAAACATGGATGGCATTAGCTTCGAAAAACTGAAAGTTTTGGCAAAATGGGGCGAAAGTTACCGTGCTGATCTGGCGGGCGAGGTTGTTAAACTCAGTTTTCTTGCCGGAAATAATTTCGACACAAAAATGCTGGAAAGAGTTGTGGAAAAAATGGATGTGGATGAACTCAAAGCATTTAAAATTGCATTCGAGCAAAAAGTGTCGGACAACGTTACGCCGGTTCCTGTGCTGAGTTCAAGCGTAACAGCCGCAAAAAAAACGATCCCCGCGAAATCGGGAGGAAGTGCCGATAATAATCGGGAATTTAGAATTTAGATAAGGAGAAGGTTATGAAAAATTATACAAGTCAAACAAACGGATTAACGATCACCTGTACCGGAGAAGCCGAAATAGGCGATTTGGTAGAACTTCAAGATGATTATTACGTTGTAAAATCCCCTCTTAATCATCCGTTCCACGGAGTTGTATCTGCAAAAAAAGGAGAACTGCTGAGTGTTCAAGTTAAAGGACTGATCTCTGTGCGGTGTGTGGACGGCGGTGTTGGAGTCGGCGTAATGAAATTGATTGCCGACCCGGACAATTCAATACAGCCCGATGATTCAATGGGGGTACCGTTTTTAGTTGTCGGTTTAAACCGGGAAAATAATACTGCTGATATATTACTTTAAAAGGAGAAAGAAATGAATTATCAAAATTTAAAGCTTGAAAAATCCATGTACCGTGCAGGAGGTAAAAATTTTACCCACACGCTGGAAATGCTCGATCCCAGCGATAACTATAAGGATACGCCGCTTTCAGGTCTGGATGCTTTTGAAAGACAATTGAAAAGATTTGACATCAAGGTTTCCGGAGCGGGAAGTGATATGGTTGAAAAATTTTTCGCTACCAGCAACAGTTCCGCATTATTCCCGGAATATGTCAGCCGCGCGATCCGTCAGGGGATGGAAGAAACGGACGTGCTTAAAGATATTATAGCAACCAAGACTAGGATTGATTCCCTGGACTACCGTTCGGTAACTTCGCTGCAGTCGCAGGACGACAAAACATTGAAAAAGGTTGCGGAGGGTGCATTCCTGCCGCAAACCGAAATAAAAACAAAATCCAATCTGGTCAATCTCATAAAACGAGGGCGGCTCTTAACAGCCAGTTACGAAGCTATCCGGTATCAAAAACTTGATTTATTCACCGTTACGTTAAGGCAGATAGGGGCTTATATTTCGCGTTATCAATTTAAGGATGCTGTTGATGTCCTCATACACGGAGACGGAAACGATAACGAAGCCGGATACGTTCGCCCGATTAACAATAACGAAATAACCTATCTGGATTTATTGAATTTGTGGGAGATATTCAATGAATACGAAATGAATACTTTACTGGTTTCACCGCACATTATGATGAGATTGCTTCAAATCGAAGAATTCAAGAATCCCGCAACAGGTCTTAATTTTCAGGCGACAGGGAAGCTGACTACTCCAATGGGTGCAAATTTGATCAAGTCAATCAGTGTGCCCAACGACGTTATCGTTGCTTTGGACAAGAAATGCGCGCTGGAAATGGTTAGCGCCTGTGATGTTCAGCTGGAATATGACAAATTAATAGATTGCCAGCTGGAGCGCGCGGCAATTTCCTGTATAGCGGGATTTGCTAAATTATTTCCCGAGGCTTGTTATACGTTAAAGTTTTAAACATATAGTGAAAGATGCAGGGGCTAACGCAGTTTGCCCCTGCAAAATATTCAACAAATTTGATTTTAAGCAGAAGGAGAGAAATTATGGATTTAATGAAAGTACGCAATGTTTTCAGAGGATTAACTAATATAACCGTATACGAATCTGATATATACGAACCCTTGCTGCAAATAGCTCTTGATAAAATTTTCAATATGCTTAAGCCGGGTATCGCTTTTGTTTCGACCAACACCGCGCTGGTTTACGCTATAGCGGCGGAAGCTTATTATCAGTATATGGTTACGCAGATCGCAAAAGAAACCAACGGCAGCGTAAAAGCCGGAGTTTTGAGCGTGACTTCCGACAGCGATAAAAACCTTGCCCGCGCACAAAAAATTCGCAATGAGCTTCTGCTGGCGGCCAGAGATTATATAGAGCTGGACCGGTGTTTCTATTTCGGAAAAACACAAACCGTAAACAAATCGGAAACGGAGGGGACGCAGTAATGAACCTGAGCAATACATTCGAGGCTTTTATCCGCGAACACGGCAAAGAAATCGTAATTAATAATGTTATTACAACTTTTGCGGTAGTAACTCCGTTAACGAATCAGGGTTCAAGTTATTTTCAAAAGGAGCATAATAGATTGGGACGCGATTGTGTCCAATATTTTACATACATTGGACTGGATTTTATCTTCACCGTTATAAAAGGCGACAAAATCGTTATGGGGGAAGATGAGTATCGTGTCGAAGAGTTTGAAAAAATCAATGCGGGAGACAAACTGGCTTACAGCCGGGGGATTATCAGCAAGAATGAAGATATGTATTCCTGGTTAGGGTAAGGGAGCGATTTTATAAAGAAAGGACGGGTAATTTTATGAACATAGCCGAATGGAGGGATTCCTTGATAACGGATATGAGAAGATCCTCAGCATTCAGCGGTAAAACAATATGTTATGATTATGCCAATACGCTGCTTCCCAATCCTATACGGGGCGACTGTATAACCGTAAATATCATTGAATCTTATTGCGTGTCCGAAGTTTTTGATGACTTTTATGGCGTCGGCACCGGTTCGTCTACCGAAATAATCGGAAAGCGTTGTGTCGTAAAGTTTGAATTTACGGCTCATAATGCTGACGTCTGGTACTGCGAAAGACTGTACGCCGCTGTTATAAAATACCTCACGGGCAGAAATTTTATAATAATGGAAACATCGGGAAAACAAGTGAAATACAACAAAGCCGCAGACTGTTTTTCTATGCCGATCATTGCGAAATATAGATTCATAAACGATTTGAGGTAATTATAATTATTAGACCTCCTCGGAAGTCAGACAGCTTGTGAAATTAACAAATTTAAAGTTTGGAAAGGATTGAATAAAAAAGTGGCATTGTTACCCGTAAAAGATCCGCCCGGGGTTATAATATTGTGCAACGGAACCAGGATGGGGCAGGTCAGCAAATTCGAAATAAAAATCCGGCGTAAATTTGAACTGGTAGAAGCCTGCGGCAGTTTGTATCCGGTTGCTTATCTGCCGTGTGCGACAGATTATTACATCAAACTTAAAAGGCTCTTTGTGGAAGTTGATAACCTTACTTATGAGGATCTGGCAGCTCTCAGCAATTTTACACTGCACATAAGAAGTTTTAGTAAAACAGAAACTTTCAACAGTTGTAATTGGGTGGAATTGGACACACAGGTACCGGTCAGCGGCGAATGTCTTCAAAGTGTATATATAATAGCGAGAGAGCGGATTGTGAGTTAATAGAAAGGAGGAAAATATTTAACGTGAATGAAAGATTTGAAATTGCCGTGAATTCATCTAATATAGTAAATATCGACAGCGCTATCGGCATAACCGGTATAACCGGCACAAACGATACAATAGGTATAAACCGGACACCTGATCAGACTTATGACGAATTTTTAAAGATAAAAGAAATTGAAGAATTGCGATTCCCCAGAGCCTTGTATTATTTATGATTAAGGAGTGGTTAATTTGAACTTTAACATGGCGTACGGAAATTTCACCTTTCCCGTAAATCCCAAAAGCTTTACGGTTTCCGCTAACCGTAATATAAATGTAAGCAATTCTCCGTTCGTTGGAACGATACTACAGGATAACGGTATGAATCCGCGGATCGTGACCGGCGGAGGTATTTTTCACGGAAGCACCGCGCAGTCGAACTTTAACAGTTTATGGCAGTTGTTTTCGCAGGGCGGATGCAGAACACTGTTAATACCGTCGGGACACGAATTTACAGCAGTATTCACTTCGTTGAAAATGGTCGGGGAAGCAGGCCCCGATCTTATAAAATACGCGTTTGAGTTTATTGAAATTCAACCGGGTAAATATATCAGTTAGGGGATAATTTAAAATGTCAGTACCTTCCGCAATTTTTACTTATGATTCTTCGCGAATTACGGTAATCGACAAAATTCTTACATTCAATTTTAAATCTACCTTATACGAACCTGTGGATGTTCTCAGGATAAGTTTTATCGCGAATGATATAATGAGAAATAACGTTATGAAAAACATTGAATGTATAATAACAAACAATATTTCTTTCAACGGGGTTGTAGACAGGCTCACTATTTCCGAAGACCGAAAGGTTATGACTGCGGAATGCCGAAGCCTGACCTATGCGCTCATAGATAACCAGGTAATGCCAGCCCAATACGCTGCGATAAATCAGAGTTCGGTTTATACAACGTTTTTACAGCCTTTTTCTGTTACGGGAATAACCTTGTTTCCTTCGGCGGCCGTTGCTAACTTTGAGGTATTACCCGGAACGACGGCATGGCAAGCGGTTATATCGTTTTGCCGCCGTGCCTATGATACAAGACCGGATATAGACCACAACAGACGGGTAACGATTTCGCCGATCAGCGAAACATCTCCTCCGATTGTCGTCGGCAGAAGCGGAATACCGTGTATGGATGCAAGGTACAATAACAACCGCCATAAAATTATTTCCAACCTGCGCTACAATGTTTCGGATTCAAATTATAATTCAAATTATTCAGGCAGTCTTGTAAATCCCGAAATGAGCAAGTACGGTTATGCCAGACGGCGGTATGTAAACCTGCGTAACACCTGGAATAATAAAAACGCGGTGGTTACACCGCAAGCGATTTATGACACGAACATTGACCAGCATATATTCGAGGTAGTGCTGCCCGGAATACATAATATCTACCCCGGGCTTGCAATAACTTTTGATCATGAATTGAACCACGATATATCCTCCGGGCATCCATATCAACTATACACCGGGGAAACCGAAATAACAGCGGATGCAAAAGGCGCGCGTACTAAAATAAAATTATACGATGCATGGCAAGCAACTTATTAGACTTCCTCGGAAATTAAAACGTGATGTATGAACACAGATGATTTTTCGTCAAACAAGGCAATTTTGACGAGAATATCATGAATATTTGAGGATACATTAACGCCGTGTGTACGTCGCGAAGTGGTTTTCGAGGAGGTCTATTAAAATTGAATTAAGGAGAAAATTAATGTATATTGATAAAATCACAAATGCGCAAAACACGCCCGTTGTTTTTTGCGCGAAAGTCACGGGCTCATCGGGGCAAAACACGTTGAATGCTTCAGGAGATCTTGCGGTATCCGGCGTTAGTCTTTTCTACCCTTATGGAATATATTCGCTGCCGCCTAATAACCAGACAGTACTATTAACGCAGTTAGGCGGTGCATACGGAGCCACGGGGTGCCTTATGCCCTCACAAGCGATGAATCGGGGAGAAATTTGCATTTTTTCATCCGGAGGGGCGAGGATCCGGCTTTTAAATACAGGCGAAATATTCTTGAACGCTACCCGGATAGCGCCCGGATAGCATCCGGATAGCATCCGGATAAAAAGCCTGATTAAGAATAATCCGTAAAATATGAATAATAATAAACACAAAAAATCAAAAAAGCAGGGAGATGGATGCAATTATAATACCGATAGCGCGACAGCACGGTCAGACGGCGCGGATATGGTTTCTATCCATGACCGTAACTTTGTTGGTTATGGCATTAATATACTTTTCGTATGTTGCGGTGGAAAACACGCGTATAGCCGCAATTGGTGCATCCGCAAGTTATATAAGCGCCGTTTCGGATAATAACAAACTTACGGTTACGATATTCGGGAAAGAATATACTATAAGTTTGGAATCAATCAATAGAGGGATCGAAATCCTCGAAAAGTATAAATTTTTGATCCCCCGTCCGTTAATAGCGGTGTTTCAACTGTTCGGCACGACCTGTTTTTTTCAATAAATATGTCGCTATGAAAGTAATGCGCGGAGTTAATATAATCGAAATTTATCTCACTTTTACCATGACCGTATTGCTGATTCTCGTATTTGTCCGTCGTGTAGCACCGTTATCGGTATTGGTTACGATACAACGGTAATAAGCCGTACCCTTTTTATTTGTCGGAGCTTTATAATTTACTCTTTTTGCAGCTGAACCTTTAATGTTCTTGAATCCGCTGTTTTTCTTATTGCTTCTTTGCCATTGATAAGAAATCGTATTATTACCTGATCTTCTTGCCGTAACCGACAAGTTAAACGCGGTGTTGCGCCGAACATTATTTTTGCCTTTGGGCTGTCGGGTAATCTTCGGCGTAATGGCTGTCGCTCGTCTGACGGTTACCGAAACCGCGTTTGAAATCCGGGTTGCGGTTTTATTTCCGGTTGCGGCGTTATCGGTATTGGTCACTACGCAATAATACCATCTTGTTGTTCCTGCCGTACCTGTCGGCGCGTTGTAGGTTCTGCCCGTTGCGCCGTTGATGCGTGTGCCGCCGCTATTTTTGTTACTGCCCACAGAAAACCATTGATAACTGAGTACACCTCTGCCCACAGATGCGGCGATGGTAAGAGCCGCTGTTTTGTTCCGGTCAACCGTTCTCGTTTTCTGGGGTTGAACATTGATATTCGGAATCGCGGCGTTGCCTGCGGCGGGGATAGTTTCGGTGTTCGTGATAAATCCGCAAATAGTACACGCCCGCTGCCGTCTGCCGTTCACCGTAGCGGTGACGATTTGTACAGTTGTCCAGGAGCCCGGCGTATGCGCCGCTAAGTTTGCCTTGTCGCCGCAATCACATTCATTCCAGTGACCTGCGGCATCTCTTTTCCAATCCGTGCCGTGATTGTGGCTGTGCGGATCGTCATACCCCACCACATAATAACTCTGACGGCTGATGGCAAAGGCAATCATTTCCAAAACGGTATCGTAGCTGCCGGACAACTCTTCTAATCTGCCATCGTCGTCCATGTACCACACCTTCACATTTGCTGCTTGTTCCCCTTGCTTGAGGGTATAGGGCAGTGCTACGGTCATAGGAACATCAAATTTAATGCCATCTGCAAAAACATTGATGTCAACCACAAGATTTAACCCCGCGTTGGTTTGTTGCGCTTCGTTCAAATCGCTCAGCAGGGTAACCGTTATTTCAACCGTGATAGCGCTGTCCGTATTGGCAAGCCCGCTGACGGTTTCGGGCGTTAGATAGATTTTTCCGGTAGGAAGAGTGACTATAAGTGATGTGTCTGCAGCGGCTATCTCCTGTATATCATCCGAAGTTATTACGGCAGCATCCCCATCCGTTTTCTCAACGACCGCCGGACCGTCATTGGGTATGATGACTTCGGATGGAGGGATGAGCGGCAGGGGTTCAAATTCTACCGTAACAGTGTGTATCTGCGCAATGTTTGAAATGATATATCCTGAATTTTTTCCATTGACTGCGGTGTAGTTGTCCTCCCATTTTCGCACACGATAGCCCTCTGCCGGAGTGGCTGTGAACACAACGCTTTTACCCTGCTCTACCGAACCGCCGGGGAAAATGAACGCGCCGTCTACCGTTGCGGTAAGAGTTCCGCTGCCATTGACGGTATCATAATAGACACTGTGGGTCGTGATATCTGCTTGCGTCCATTTTGCATAAAAGTTTACGTTCGCACTGTTTACGGTAATACCGTCAACCGGACCATAAATAGCTCCCGTACCGTCCTCTGTCAGAGTCCAGCCCGCAAAGATATACCCTTCACGTTCAAGATTGCCGCTGTTAAACGCAACCCACACCCTACCGTTATCTCTGTATAGCGTAGAGTCCACAGGAACCGTCCCGCCTGTTGCGTCGTTGGCGTGATATGTCACGGTATAGTATTGAATTTCCGAAAATTTTGCTTCCAATGTACGGTTGGTTGCTGCGGTGAAATCGTAGGGGTTGGCATCACTGACTTTAACGCCGTTTTCATACCAGCCGTTGAAATCATACTCTGTGCTGGCATTTGCCGTTACACTCACCTGTGTGTCCGCTTCCACAAGCTCGGGAGCGGACACCGTGCCGCCTGTTGCGGGGCTTGCTGTTATGTTGATGGTGCGATATTCTGCAAAAGGGATTCCGTTTGTCAGAGCATATGATTCGGCATCAGATCCTAAAAGTCCGCAGAACTTGATATTCAGCGGCACATATGCAGGGGGACTGCCGCCGATAGAACGATGGAAAGCATTTTCGCCGATACTTACAGTTTTTCCCATTATGAACACGCTTTCCAAATTTGTGCTGCCGATGAATGCTTCTTTGTCAATGCGTTTGACCGAATCGGGAATAATTACGCTTGTCAGTCTTGGCAATCCGGTTTTATAGCCGAACGCCAACTCCGAGATGGATTTTGTCCCGTCGGCAATTCTGACCGATGACATACTGCCTTTAAGCTGATAAGCTGCCATCCCCACATACACCAGCGAATTGTCGGGTTTGGCGTTAAACCACGGGGTGCTGTTGAACGCATGAAAACCAACGCTCTCAACGCTGTCCGGCACAATTATACCGACCAAATCCGTACAATTTTCAAACGCGCGTGATCCGATTTTTTCAAGACCGTTTGGAAGTTCAATATCTGTTAAGCCGCTGCAGCCGCTGAACGTACCGGCGCCAATGCTTTTAAGGCCGTTTTCAAAAGTCACATCAGTTAAACCGACACATCCGTAAAATGCCCCACCAGATGCAGAAGCCATCGAACCGATGGTTTCAACGCTGTTTGGAATAGTGATGCTTTCCAAGGCTGTGCAGTACATAAACGCCTCTCTGTCAATGGTTTTAACGCCGCTGCCCAAATTAAGCCCGGTCAACCCTTCGTTGCTATAAAATGCCCGGTATCCGATATGCACAACACTGTCCGGGATGTCGATGCTTTCCAGATTATTTCCTACTTGCGTAAAATTGTCGTTGGAAAAAGCCAGATCCGCAATCCCTGTTGTGTCGGTGCGCAGCTTTAACGCCGGGTCGGTGTTGGACTGTATCAGCTCGGTATTTTCCGGCATAACACCTATCCACTCATACGCGACTTTTCCCACATACATTACCCTAGGGGTAACAGCATCGGATGAAGAATACCAGTTTGTTCTGAAAAAAGCGCGGGAGCCGATGCTATAAACGCTGTCAGGCATATTGTTGATGGCGTTGTTTAAACTGCTGCATTGGTCAAACGTCTCTTCTCCAATACTTTCAAGGCCATCCGGAAAATTTATATTTAGCAGCGAACTGCACCAATAAAAAGCATGATTTCCGATGCTTTTAAGACCGTCCGGCAGGGTCACGTCTGTCAAATCCGTACAATAATTAAACGTACGCTCCTCAATATGCGTAACACCCTCCGGGATGGTTATTTTTGTTAATTTTTGGCTGTACTCAAACGCGTATGCAGAAATAGCCGTAACGCCTTCGGGAACATCATATGTGATCCCGGTTTTGTTCTCGGGATACCGTATCAACCGGGTTTCTGCCTTGTTGAACAAAACACCGTCTATATCGGCGTAAGCGGGATTGCTTTCGTCAACGGTAATTTCCGCTAACGATGAGCATCTTTCAAACACCCGGTCACCGATGCTTGTAACGCTTGCCGGGATATGTATGCTTGCCAGCGCAGGGGTCGAAAATTGATCACCCCGGAACGCTTGGTATCCAATCGTTTCAACGCTGCTGCCGATGGTTACGGATGCAAGCTTTGAGTGGCTTCCAAACGCCTTTTCGCCGATGGTGACCACATTGTCCGGTATGACGATGCTTTCCAGCGCGTAACAAAACTCAAAAGCCGAATCACCGATAGATATTACGCTGTTTGGGATGGTTATGTTTGTTATGTCAGATTGATTGGCAAACGCCCAGGCTCCGATGGCTTTAACGGTAATTCCGTTAATAGTGCCGGGGATTTCAATGTCTAAACTGCTGCCGGTATAGCCTGTAACAGTACCGGTTGTTTCGTTGAACGCAAATTCGGTTTCATTGGATGCCAGCACTGCCGGCGTGAAAGAGGGTATGAATGTCAGCAAAAGTGTCACTGCCAGAATCATGGATAAAATTTTGCTTGGTTTCATTTTTTATTTACCTCCGAAATGTATTTGTTTTCCGACTAATATAACGTCTTTGCGGTTATTGGTTATAATAATTACCTTATATCATCTTATCACGATTTCCTGCACAATGCAACGATTTTCAAAAAAGGTTCCTTTCCTAACTTCTTAAAGTGTCAATGATGGGTGACAGTTTGGGGTAAAAAAGATAGAGT
>WRKL01000027.1 GCA_009778115.1 Oscillospiraceae bacterium
TTAAAACGTGATGTATGAACACAGATGATTTTTCGTTAAACAAGGCAATTTTGACGAGAATATCATGAATATTTGAGGATAAATTAACACCGTGTGTACGTCGCGAAGCGGTTTTCGAGGAGGTCTATTCAAAATCAGCATATAGGTTTATATCCTTAAACTCTTTACGCTCCCCCGCAGTAACCAGTGTTTGCCTTACAAGCGAACGCAGAACGGGATTGTTTTTACATTTTAACATTATACGCATACGATATTTATTATTCATACGGTACACGGGCGGTTTCGCCGGCCCTAATACCCGCAAAGGCAGCTTGAGTCTGCCGTCCTTGATTATATCCTTGATTGTTTGCAATACGGTATTGATCGCATCGTGTGTGCCTTTTTCGTCGGTTCCGCTCACACCGATAACGCAAATATCGCAATACGGCGGATTCAATGTCGCTTTACGGATAGAAATTTCTTCTTCATAAAAAGATTTATAGTCCTGCGTTGCGGCACGGATTATAATGGGATGTTCGGGCGTGTAGGTTTGGATAAAAGCGCGTCCGGGTTTTTTCGCTCTGCCTGAACGTCCCACAACCTGGGTTAATAACGCGAAAACCCGTTCTGGTGATTTATAATCACCGGAATACAACAGCTGATCTATAGCTAAAATCCCCACCAGGGTAAGGTTAGGAAAATCCAGACCTTTCGCTATCATTTGAGTGCCGACCATAATATCATATTCGCCGTCAGAAAATTGCTTAAACTTCTGTTCAAAATCATACCGCGAGTTTACCGAATCAATATCCATCCGTAATATTTCAGCCCGGGGAAACAACCCTGTCAGCTCCTCCTGTATTCGTTGCGTTCCCATGCCCCACAGTCTGACCTTCACGCTCGCGCATTCTTTGCATTCGGGTGTGAAATCCCGGAAATATCCGCAATGATGACACATCAGGCAGTCGTTGATTTTATGGTATGTAAACGAAACACTGCAATTCGGGCATTTTACCGGGTTAAGACAATCTTGGCACATCGCAAAAGCATTGAAGCCGCGCCGGTTCAAGAGCAGCAGGGTTTGTTCTTTCCGCTCAAGGTTTTTGTTGATTTCGACCTTGAGCACATCACTCACCAGCGTTGTGTTTCCGATAAGGTCATCCAGCCGCAAATCTACGATTGCTACCTCCGGCAGAACGGCGTTGCTGTATCGTTCGTTCAACTCATATAATGTATACCGTCCGGAAACGGCGTGATAATAGCTTTGAAGCGCAGGAGTAGCACTCGCTAACAGTAAAGCGGCGTTATGATAGGCACATCGGAATTTCGCTATGTCGCGGGCGTGGTAGCGGGGAGAGGCTTCGGATTTGTAGCTGCTTTCGCCTTCCTCGTCCATAACAATGATTCCGATATTTTTCAACGGAGCGAATATTGCGCTGCGTGTCCCCACGACGATGCTTGCCTTTCCGGTGTTTATTCGTGCCCATTCGTCGATCCGCTCGCCCATAGACAATGCCGAATGTAATACCGCTACATTTTCGCCGAATTTGCGTTTAAATTGAATCGCCGTCTGCGGTGTCAGCGAAATTTCGGGAACCAGCATTATTGCCGTTTTCCCATCCTGTACGGTTTGTTGTATCAGTTCCAGAAAGACACGGGTTTTTCCGCTGCCGGTAATTCCGTGCAGCAAAGCGCATTCCGGATCGCGGCTGCGAATCTGTTTCAAAAGTCCGTCTACTGCTTTCTGCTGGGGATCTGTTAATTTCCCATTGTCGGTAGTGCCTGCGGGAACGGTTTCGTCGGTTTCAAAGCAAGGAGTACGAAAAACTTTGCGTTCATATTGCTTCAGAACATTTTTTATCACAAGGGTTTTGATAACCGAGGATGTGACCGCGCACAAATAACAGGTTTCTTTTACCGAAGCATCTCCGTTCTCGCGCAAAAAATTTACGACTTTTTGTTGTTTTTCGGTAAGGAATTCTTCATCCGCACCTGATTTTACCGTTATCATCCGGTCAACGGCATCCCCCGTAAGACGTTTCAGGACACCCTTGTCCACATTATAGTTTAGACCCCGCGGCAAAACAGCCCGAACCGCTTCATATATCGTGCAAAAAGTAGTGTCCGCCAAAAACGCCGCTATCTTCAACATTTCATCATTCAATATCGGCGTTTGGTCGATAAGCGATATTATCGGTTTTATATTTTCATGTCGGCTAGTTCCGCAAAGCTCCAGTACCATGCCCTGTCTTTTAGCGTTTCCCCTGCCGAAAGGCACAACTACACGGCAGCCGACCGCAATTATATGCTCAAGCTCATCCGGAACACTGTAATCAAAAAGCCGGTCAAAATGAAAAGCGGTCTTATCCGCCGCTATTTTTGCAATCATTCAGATAACCTCTGTGATAGTTCCTGACAAACCGCATCCAAAATTTTGTGTGCCGCCGAAAATTTGGACATAGATTCTAATTTTGTAACTTTATCGTGTGTTACAAGCGTAATTGTATTGTTGTCGCCGCCGAAACCGCTGTTTTCAACACCTGCCGGATTAGCGGCGATGATGTCCGCATTTTTGTTTTGTAACTTTTGTTTTGCGTTTTCTATAAGATTTTCGGTTTCAAGACAGAAGCCGACCAAAATCTGTTCCGAAGATTTATGCTGCCCCAGCCACTTCAATATGTCCGGGTTATGCGTTAAATTCAAGGTAAACCCATCATCGGTTTTTGAAATTTCTTGCCCGGCGGCATCCTCTGTGCTATTGCTCTCTACAGGCTTTTTTATTTTATTTCCGGCAACGTAATCCGGACTGAAGTCAGCTACGGCGGCGGCCTTGATTATAATGTCGAAATTTTGATACCGTTTTTTTACCTGCCCGAACATATCCCGGGCACTTATAACATTGATGATTTCCGTGAAAAGGGGAGTCTCCAACGTTGTGGGCGCGCTTATCAACATGACCTGCGCACCGCGGCAAACCGCCGCTCTTGCAAGCGCATATCCCATCTTTCCGCTGGAACAATTTGTAATATATCGCACGGGATCCAGCCATTCCCTTGTGCCGCCGCTCGTAATCAAAACTTTTTTGCCTTCCAAATCTTTGCGGCAAACGGCAGCTCCGATATATTCGCAGATTCTCTCGGGTTCCAGCATACGCCCTTCCCCTTTGTCACCGCAGGCAAGCAACCCTTTTGCTGTTTCGGTTACCGTATATCCGTATTCAGAGAGGGTACGCAGATTTTTTTTTGTTGCCGGATTTTGGAGCATTGCGGTATTCATGGCGGGAGCAACAATCACGGGACAGGTCATAGCCAGCGCGGCGGTGGACAGCATATCATCGGCGATACCCTGTGCCAGTTTAGCAATAATGTTTGCGGTAGCCGGAGCAATGACCATAACGTCTGTCTTTTTTGCCAGCGAAATATGACCGATTTCCCATTCAAAATCCGTATCAAAAGCCGAAGTAATGCATCTGTTTCCTGTGATAGAACTAAAAGTGAGCGGCGTTACAAACTCAACCGCGTTTTTTGTCATTATAACCCGGACATCTGCACCCTGCTTTTTTAAAAGCGAAGCGAGCGCGACGGATTTATACGCCGCAATACCTCCGCTTACGCCCAGTACTACCGTTTTATTTGAAAAATCATAATCCATAGCCATCGTGACACTAATTTATGTCATAAGGACGTATTTTGAATTGTGAATTTACGAATTCGTCGATTGCCAGCGAAACCGGCTTTTCAACAACGGATTCGCCGTTGTCATTCGCATCGTCCACGATTTCGCGGGCACGTTTTGCCACAGCTATCACCAATGCGTAATAATTTTCATCGTTTTTTAAAATATCTTCTGCCGCCAGTCTTTGCATAAAATCACCCTTCTTAAAAAAATTCGGTATTAATATATGATGGCTAATTATTGCTCATACATCCTCATGGCTTTAATTTGGTTTAAATATTATGTTCTCAATTTCGGTTACCGCTCTTTCCAGATCGTCGTTGATCACTATGTAATCGTAATTCCCTCTTTCCCGCATTTCCCGAAACGCTATTTTTGTCCGCTTTTGTATCATCCGTTCATTCTCCGTGCCGCGTTTTTGCAGCCGCCGCCGCAATTCATCCATGCTGGGGGGGGATATAAACACTGTAAGAGCATCCCGGTATTTTGTAAGTATCTGACCTGCTCCGTCAACTTCTATTTCCAACAGAACGTTCTGTCCGTTTTCCAGCCGTTCAAGCACATATGAGGCGGGAGTTCCGTAGTAATTTTCTGCGAAAACCGCGTGTTCTAACATTTCGCCCGCTTTGATTTTTCTTTCAAATTCAGTTTTGTTCATAAAGTAATAATGCACGCCGTCTTCTTCGTTCTCTCTTTTAGGCCGGGTGGTTGCCGAAACAGATAAATATATTTCAGGTCGTTTCTCCAGCAAACGTTTTATTACGGTTCCCTTGCCCGAACCTGACGGACCGGAAACCACGATCAACATTCCTTTTGTTTTTTCGTTTCCGACGGTGTTCATGTTGATATTATTCAATATTCTGCACCTGTTCACGTATTTTTTCAAGCCCGGATTTCGCGTCAATTACAAGCTTAACTATTTGTGTATCCGATGATTTTGAACTTATCGTATTCACTTCCCGGTTAATTTCCTGACACAAAAAATCCAACGTTTTACCTACAGTACCTCCTGTACCCCTTGTATCCAACAATTTAAAAAATTGCGCAATGTGCGAATGCAGCCGCACAAGTTCTTCGTCAATCGCCGATTTTTCCGCATATATAGCAGCCTCGGTCAATATCCGATTTTCATCTATTGCTGTGTCTGATAAGGTTTCTTGGATTTTTTTAGCCAGCTTCTCACGATAACGTTCAAGCGAACCCTTGTACAGGAGTTCAATTTGCCCGGTCAGCAACCGCAGTGAATTCAGCTTTTCGAGAATATCCAGTTTTAGTTTTTCGCCCTCAGCGGTGCGCATAAATATAAGCTCAGCAATAGCCGCTTCTGCCGTTTGCTCAAGCAATGAGGATGTTTCTTCCGTGTCTTCTTCGGGGGGTGCCGTGTCGAATATTTCTTTTATCCGCATCAGAGCTGAAATTGTGAGATCGTTTTTAAGTTTTGTTTGCTGTGCTAAAATATTCAGCGCATTCACATAATTTTGAGCGACGACGGTATCAACATTCACAACGCCGTTAAGATTATTCTTTACCGTAATATACGCATCAACTTTTCCGCGGGAAATCTTTTGCTTCAGCAAAGTTCTCATTTTCGCTTCCAAATGAGGGTATCCTCTGGAAGCCCGTATATTCAATTCCAGATAACGATGGTTTACACTTTTCAATTCAACCGAAATATCATAATTTTCGGTTTTTACCGAACCCAGCGCAAACCCGGTCATACTGCTTATCATTCAACGTTTCCTTCCGCAGCTTCTTGGATTTCATTTATTTTTTCTTCCAATTTTTGTGCTTCGCGTTCGATTTCTTCCTTGGAAATTTCGTTGTCCATTACCTTCAGGAATGTTTCGGCATCGCACTTTTCGTTCACATATAGATATTTTCCGAGAATATCCAGCTTTTCCAGTTCACTTTCGAGTATCTCTTTGCATCTCGAATATGCGCTGTCTATTATATCACGGATTTCCGCATCAATTTGCGCCTTAACCTGTTCGGACACTACCTTGGCGCTGGTGTAGTCCCGCCCCAAAAACACTTCGTGATCACCTTGTCCGTAGGTAACCGTACCCAGCTTTTCGCTAAACCCATATGCTGTAACCATCTTGCGGGCAATGGCGGTGGCGCGTTCTATATCGTTGGAAGCGCCGGATGAAATGTCGTCCATCAACAGGCTTTCGGCAACGCGTCCTCCCATAAACACCACTATATCTTCCTGCATTTCACGTTTAGTCCGGTAGGTTTTATCCTGCTCGGGCAGGGACAATGTGAATCCGCCGGCCATTCCGCGCGGTATGATCGAAATATGATGAACCGGATCTTTTGTGGAACAGTGGAAGGTTGCGATCGCATGACCCGCTTCGTGAAAAGCCGTAAGTTTCTTTTCGCGCGCGATAACTTTCCGCGACTTTTTTTCCGGACCTATTACGACTTTGAACATAGCACTTTCTATATCGGATGCGGTAAGGGATTTATGATTGTTGCGCGCTGCCAGCAATGCCGCTTCATTCATAAGATTTTCCAGATCCGCTCCCGTAAACCCTGCGGTGGTTTTTGCTATGACTTCCAAATCCACATCGAATCCCAAAGGCTTGTTCTTAGAGTGGACTTTAAGGATCTCTTCGCGTCCTTTAGCATCGGGATAATTAACGTATACCTGTCGGTCAAAACGTCCGGGGCGAAGCAAAGCCGGATCTAATATATCACGGCGGTTGGTTGCCGCCATAACCACAACACCTTCGTTTGTGCCGAAACCGTCCATTTCAACCAAAAGCTGATTAAGCGTTTGTTCGCGCTCATCATGGCCGCCGCCCAAACCTGCACCGCGCTGACGGCCTACCGCATCAATTTCATCTATAAATATGATGGAAGGGGAGTTCTTTTTCGCTTGTTCAAATATGTCGCGGACTCTGGACGCACCCACGCCCACAAATGTTTCGACAAAATCCGAACCGGATATGGCGAAAAAAGCAACACTGGCTTCCCCCGCAACCGCTCGTGCGAGTAAGGTTTTTCCGGTTCCGGGAGGTCCGACTAAAAGCACACCCTTGGGAATCCTTGCGCCCAGATCGTTATATTTTCCCGGATTGCGCAAAAATTCCACGATTTCATTAAGTTCCTGTTTTTCTTCGTCTGCGCCTGCTACCTCGTTGAATTTTGTCTTGCGTCCTCTGTCCGCCAGATTCTTATTATAGTTCATTTTGCCGAACTGACCTATTTTAGAGCCAGACTGGCGCATCATGGTGAAAAATATTATCACCATCACAGCGATCAGCAGCAAATACGGAACAAAGGTGAACAACAGAGTGTTGTCTGAAGCCGGAATAAAATCGAACTCGATCCCGCTGCCGGGGTCATTATTGCTTATTATACCGCTGTTTGTGTTTGTATTATCTGTGCCGGATATATTGCCGTCACCCGTATTATCGTACGAAATCGGTAATATTATACCATGATATACATCTGTGAGAAAAAGATTAACGCTGGGAACACGGTACACCTTTTCTTTTTTGTCAGCTTCGTTTTCGGCATATTCTTCTTTCAGGTAATAAGCCAGTCTTCCGTTGCCCAAATTAAATTCAAAACTTTCGACCCTGCCGTCCTTGAATTCCTGTACAATTTCAGAATATTTTTTTCTGGGCGTGTCGGGTTGCCGTATCCGGGTAATCCACCAAACCGCCGCAAGGACGACCATCACCATTACGGCGATATAAATTAAAATCTGACGGGTTTTTTGATTCATAATACACATATGCACCAAGTTGTAAAAACAGATATGAGCCGACTTGGTTCCTTCCTATTAATATCTTTCAATCGCTAACCGCTAAAATCTGATCTTGTTATTCTGAGGGTTCAAAGATTATCACTAAAACATTCTCCGCAGACACCGGAGCCGCTTTTGTGTTTATATCGTTTGTAATATTTTCAATATTTGCCGCGATCGCCAATACCTTTTCATCATCCGCAATAATCGGGATCCGATTCCGGTTTTTTGTTTTGTTTTCGTTGAAATATTTTTTTAGGGTTTTGGTAACATTACGCCTGTTCAGAGTGATTCGGTCCCCCTCACGGCGTTGACGTGCGCAGACATTGCCCTTAATTGTATCATAATCAAAAATGTAAATCAAGAAATTTTTATAAACTTTTTTAATCTCCGGTAAATTCGTTGCCGGAGCTGTAATCATCGTAAACCTGCCATAGGGTGTATCGTTTACACCTGCTGTCAGCGTATATTCAAAATACGGGGTTTCAAGGTCGCAGCCTGTACCTGAACCGGCTTCATCCGGAGAAAACGCCGTGTACTGCACCCAATCTCCGGTTCGCAGAATATAACCGTTTCCGGAAACGGAAATTCTTTGTCCGTTCTTGAGGTTTAATACTTCTGAAACCAGGCGTGCGCACGGAGAAACTTTGATTTCTTTCACCCATTTTATAAGCACGCGCCGGCGTACGGACTCGCTTTTTTCCGACAAAGCAGAAATATCCAATGATTTATTACAAACACATTCGGTATACGCCAAAGTCACGGAATGATCCAAATATTTTTCATCATACTCCAGTGAAAGCAGGAGCTTTTGCATATTTTCAAGAAACGCCGGGTTGATTGTTTCCATTTGCGGTAAGACGCCGTGACGTATACGGTTCCGCCTGTATTTACGGTCAAGATTACTGCTGTCCTCTATATATTTTAGCTTGTTTGTTTTACAATATTCTTCCACTATTTTACGAGTACAGCTTATAAGCGGGCGTATGACACCGTCGTTCCGTATCGGTTTTAATGAAACAAGTCCGGTCATAGAAGTACCCCGCGCGCAATTTAAAAGAAAGGTTTCCACACGATCGTTGAGAGTATGAGCGGTAGCGATTTTGATTTGCGGTTTTTCGGTCTTTTTAGTTTGCAGGACGGCTTCAATCCGCCGTACTGTTTCACCCATATAACGATAACGGAGGATTCTTCCGGACTCCTCGATTCCAAGCTTGTTTTCTTTCGAAAAGCCTGCGGTGTCAGCTTCTTTGTAGTATAAGGGAATATCCCATTTTTCGCACAAATGTCCAACAAATTCCGCATCATTTTCGCTTTCACTTTTTCGCAATAAATGATTCAGGTGAAATGCGTAAACGTTTGCGCGTAACTCAAACTTCAAAAAATAAAGAAGCGCAACCGAATCCGCGCCGCCGGATAATCCAACGAGGACACAGCCGCTTTTTTCAAGCATATTATAATACTCGATCGCCCATTTCGCCCGTTTCGATAATTCCAAATTCCGATTCCTAAATCCTAACTTATTCGTACTCTGCACGTTCTGGTCTTTTTTCCGTCCCGCGTGGTAACGGTTATCGTTGTTGTACCCCGTTTGCGTGCCGTAACCCTGCCGGTTTGGGAAACAGCTGCTATTCTGGGGTTCGAAGACTTCCAAACCACTCTTTGATTGCGGGCGTTAGCCGGAGTTATGGTTGCTCTGAGTTGAAATCTTCTGTTTTTTTTGAGCCCTAGTTCGATTGATTTCCGGTTAAGCTTTACGGACTTCACCTTGATTGCCTTGAATTGCGCCTGGAGTGTACGCGCTTTAGCGGCGGAAAATGTATATGTCGTTTTAGAGCTTATTTTCTTTCCGCTTTCAAACCAGCCGCCGAATGCAAATCCTTTGCTCGCCGATGCTCTCAGCGTGACGGTTGTTCCCTGATAGAAAGTTCCGCCGCCGATCGCTGTTCCGCCGGTTCCCGCTCTTGCCGTAATATTAAATCCGGGAATATTTTGTACCGTGACCGTACATACAGCGGTTTTATCTCCCACTCTTGCGGTGATTGTCACCGTGCCCGCCGCTCTCGCGGTGACAATGCCGCCGGCGACCGTTGCAACGTTATTATTCGAGCTTGCCCAAGTAACGGTTCTGTTTGTGGCATTGACGGGGGTTATAGCTGCGGCAAGCGTACCCGTTTGCCGGACAGTTAGAGAAAGCGTATTCCGGTTCAAGGAAATACCGGTAACCGGAATATTTTCTGTTATAAGAAAAAATCGGATGCCGTTATTAACAGCATATCCGTGTGCCGTCGAATTTTCAAAACAATGTATCGTTAACTTATCGCACTCTTCAAACACCAAAGCGCCGATCGAAGTAACACTTTTAGGGATTACAATTCCGGAAAGATTTGCACAACCGTAAAATGCGTTTTCCCCGATACTGATAACACTGTCCGGAATGATCATATTAACAATAGAAGAGCAATTGTTGAACGCTCTGTCACCGATACTTCTGACACCCGGGGAGATGGTGACGTTTTGCAAACCGCTGCAGTCGGCGAATACCCCGGATCTGAGGTTTACGACACTGCCCGGAATAGTTATATTTCGCAAACTCACACAACTTTCGAATGCTTCCTCGCCGATATACAGCATCCCTTCGGGCAGATCCACATTCTCCAGTTCGCGGCAAAAGGAAAACGCATAGTTACCTATGCTTTCAAATCCCGGAGGGAAAATTACACTTTTAAGCTCTTCACACCGTAAGAACGCGTTAACACCGATGCTTTTGATGCTGCTCGGCATTGACAGACGCACAAGAGAATTGCAATCAGCAAACGCGTTGTTGCCGATACTTTCGATCCCTTCGGATATTGTAACCTCAACAAGACCGTAGTTACGGTCAAAAACATAATCACCGATAGCAATCACGGGAACACCATCAATATTGCCGGGGGTTGTAATTTCTGATTCATCGCCGAAATACCCTGTGATTGCCGCTTTGCCCTCTTCGATTTTATAACCCCAAAGACCATCCTTTGTGACCTCAAAGACCATGGGATATTCTTCCGCCGCCGCTCCTGCCGTACCCCCGGCGGCAAACATCACCGCAAACAATATAACCGGGAGGATTATCGCCGAAACAATAACAATGCAGACGATTCTTGTCAGCGTAGTCTTATTCATAAGATATGACCATCCCTTTTCTCAGATTATTCTTCACCGACCTTATCATACCATACAACCGTGCATAAGGTCAATATGTTTTTGCGGTAAGGACATAAGGTAAGGACATAAGACAACAGCTTTTTAATCCTTTTCATTTTTTATTTTTACCTTTCATTTTTGAAATCAATAAAACAATTGGATAATTGTTTTATTAAACAGCAAAGCTGGCGAGTTCAAAGTGAGCCATAAACAGTTATTCCAACCAAGAATTCCAAGAATTCCGAATTTAAAATAATGAACTCTTTGTAAGTAAGAGCGGTTGGTCCATAAATATAAGGGGGTGGTCCGGTATAAAATACAAGGGGATGTATATAAATTATGTCATAAGCATTCATTATGCTTTCCAAAGTTTCTTCTGCTAAAATGGTAGAATATTCGGTTCCGATTCTTTCTTTATAATACTCAATATATCCTGCTGAATCAGGGTCAGATTCTTTGTAATAGAAATAATCACGTTTATTCATATCAACTACACCCCATATATTCAATTCGGGGAAAAGTTCCGCAATATCCCCATAATATGGTTCTTTGAACATCACATAAATTTCACCCTTATAAGAGGAAAAATTTACATTATCAGGATTTATACTCCATTTGGAATAAAGCGTTATATCATTTGTTACCGTATCAGTTTCAAAGTTCCACGGTTCAGTATAAAGACTGTCTTTGTACCATCCTTTAAAAATATGCATTCCATTCCAGCTATACCAATTTTTGTTATCATTCATAGTTTCTTCCGGAAATAAATCCTCAAGCAGACTTCCGTGCTTTACTTCCGCCGTCCCGACATTTGGCACTCCGTAAAGTTCAGCATCCCCTTTTCTGGGCATAAATTTCACGGTGTGGAATCTAGGCTCCGGCGAATCGGCAAATGTGACCTGACCACTAAAAATAATTATTTGATTGTCGAGGGGATGAAAACCAGACCACCGTCCGTCCGCATCAAGGGTAAGTATTGAACCGTCAATACCTATTATATCAACGGATGCACCGAACGGCAGTTCAATCAATTGATTAGAAACTATCCCAAAAGAATTTAACACTGCTAACGGACTCATATCGCTTATTCGGTTATATTCCAAGCTTAACCTTTTTAAGTTAACTAACCCCGCCAGTGGGCTTATATCACTTATCTGGTTTTGAAACAATTCTAATTTTGTTAAATTAACTAGTCCTGCCAATGGACTTATATCGCTTATTTGATTGTCAGCTAACTCTAGCTCTTTTAATTCTACCAACCCCGCCAGCGGACTTATATCGCTTATTTGTTTGTTGAATATCAGGCTTAAACATTCTAATTTAACTAATCCTGCTAACGGGCTTATATCATTTATTTGATTATTGTATGCTATATATAATTCCTTTAATTCTACCAACCCCGCCAGCGGATTTAAATCGCTTATCTCGTTAGCACTTAACTGTAAATATTTCAAATTTACCAGTTTTTCTAATGAACTTATATCGCTTATTTGATTTCCGCCCAAATCTAACTTTTCTAAACTAATCAGCTCTGCCAATGGGCTTATATCGTTCATTTGACAAGCAATCAATTCTAACACTTCTAAATTAATTAGTCTCGCCAACGGGCTTATATCACTTATTTTGTTGTATGATAAATATAATTTCGATAGGTTTCTTAAATATTGAAGACCGTCAATGTCTTTAACGGATGTTGGTCGTAATGAAGTTATTTTATCCAAATCGCTTTGAGTTATCGTGTCGTCAACTGTTTTCTTTAATACTCCGGCGATTGCTTTGGCTAAATTAGGATCAGGGAATACGTCCTTTATCGTTAAAAGTACGGCTTTTGTCCAGCTCGATTGCACGTCAATATCAGCCGTGATTATCGTTTCCGCCGTGAATTCATGCTCGTTTTGGTCGAACCAGCCTATGAAGCCGCAGCCCAGCTTTACCGGATCTGCCAGCGAACCGACCGTTTTCCCGTGTTCGACGGTTTGCGTGCCGATCAAATATTCGCCGTCCATAAATTTTACGGTGTGGAATTTAGGTTCCGGCGAGTCGGCAAATGTGACCTGACCACTAAAACTAATCATTTGACTGTAGAGTGGGTGAAAAACAGACCACCGTCCGTCCGCATCAAGGGTAAGTATTGAACCGTCAATACCTATTATGTCAATAGATTCACCGAACGGCAGTTCAATTAATTGATAGGAAACTGTCCAATAAGTTGATTCTAGCTTTGCTAATGAACTTATATTACTTATTTTGTTGCCGCCCAAATTTAACACTTCTAAATTAATCAGCTCTGCTAACGGGCTTATATCGTTTATTTGATTGTTGTCCAAGTGTAACCATACTAAATTAACCAGCTCCGCCAATATGCGTATATCATTTATTTGGTTATTATTCAACTCTAATCCCTTTAAATTAACTAGCTCTGCCAATGAGCTTATATCGCTTATTTGGTTGCTGTTTAAACCTAATAATGTTAAATTAGTCAACCCCGCTAACGGGCTTAAATCGCTTATCTGGTTGCCATCTAAATATAATACTTTCGACAAATTTACCAATTCCGCTAACGGACTTATATCGGCTATTTGGTTGTATGCAAGGCTTAACCGTTCTAATTTTGCATTAACCAGACCTGTTAATGGGCTAATGTCGATTATCCGGTTTGCTCCCAACCCTAAATTTTTTAAATTAATCAGCCCCGCCAGTGGACTTATATCGCTTATTTCATTGGAAAACAATTCTAACACTTCTAAATTAATCAGTCTCGCCAACGGGCTTATATCACTTATTTTGTTGTTGATAAGATAGTCGCTGCTCAAATTTAATTCCGATAGGTTTCTTAAATATTGAACACCGTCAATGTCTTTAACGGATGATGCCTTCAACGAGGTTGTTTTATCCAAGTCGCTTTGAGCTATCGTGTCGTCAACTGTTTTCTTTAATACTCCGGCGATTGACCAGGCAAAATTAGGATCAGGGAATACGTCCTTTATCGTTAAAAGTACGGCTTTTGTCCAGCTCGATTGCACATCAATATCAGCCGTGATTATCGTTTCCGCCGTGAATTCATGCTCGTTTTGGTCGAACCAGCCTATGAAGTCGCAGCCCAGCTTTACCGGATCTGCCAGCGAACCGACCGTTTTCCCGTGTTCGACGGTTTGTGTGCTGATCAAATATTCGCCGTCCATAAATTTCACGGTGTAGGTTTTGATTCTCCAGGTTGCAGTTACCGTCAAATCCGCGGTTATGTTATCAAAGGCTTTATCCCAGCCGTCGAAAATATGTCCTGTTTTAACCGGGTTTTTGGGAGATACTGCGGACTGCCCGTGCTCGATAATTTGTTCGGAAAGCCTATCGTCGCCGTCCATAAATTTCACGGTATAGGTTTTAATCATCCAGGTTGCAGATACTGTCAAATCCGCGGTTATGTTATCAAAAGTTTTATCCCAGCCGTTGAAATTATGTCCTGTTTTAACCGGGTTTTGGGGAGCAACTGCCGCTTGTCCGTGCTCGACAGTCTGCCGGGCAATCACATCCTCGCCGTCCATAAAGGTCACGGTGTAGGTTCTGGCTTTCCAGATTGCAGATACCGTCAAATCCGCGGTTATGTTATCAAAAGTTTTATCCCAGCCGTCAAATACTAGCCCCTCTTTTTCCGGGATTTCAAGAGCTTCGGGAGATACTGCCGATTTCCCATGCTCGACAGTCTGTTCGGCAATCACATCCTCGCCGTCCACAAAAGTCACGGTGTAGGTTCTGGCTTTCCAGATTGCAGATACCGTCAAATCCGCGGTTATGTTGTCAAAAGCTTTGTCCCAGCCGTCAAACACAAGCCCCTCTTTTTCCGGGATTTCAATAGCTTCGGGAGATACTGCCGCTTTCCCGTGCTCGATAGTCTGTTCGGCAATCACATCCTCGCCGTCCACAAAAGTCACGGTGTAGGTTCTGGCTTTCCAGATTGCAGATACCGTTAAATCCGCGGTTATGTTATCAAAAGTTTTATCCCAGCCGTCAAACACAAGCCCCTCTTTTTCCGGGATTTCAAGAGCTTCGGGAGATACTGCCGCTTTCCCGTGTTCGACAGTCTGCCGGGCAATCACATCTTCGCCGTCCATAAAGGTAACGGTGTAACTCAGGATCGGAAGTGTGTCAGGATTTTCCGGCTTCGGTATCGGCTTCGGAGTCGGTCTGGGTATGGGAACCATTTTCCATTTCGCGTTTACCACGAGATTTTTACGAACGTTCTTGAAATTCCGGTCCCAGCCATCGAAAATGTAGCCGGCTCTCACGGGTTTTGCGGGAGCCTTCGCGTTTTTACCGCGCTCGACCGAACGGCGGGCTAAAACCGCGCCGAGAGATCTGAAGGTTACGGTGAATTTCGGAATAGGTCTGACGGTTACCCTGCATATCGCGCGCCGATTACCGACAGACGCGGTCACAGTTGCCCGTCCCGCTTTTATCGCACGGATCCTGCCGTTATTCGCAACGGTCACAACAGATTTGTTGCTTGAGCGCCATTTAACGTTTTTACGCTGGTTAGCGGGGGCTGTTTTCGCATTAAGCTTTGCGGTCTTGCCGGCTTCCAGCGTGACCGAATTCCGGTTAAGCGTGACCCTTCTCACGGTTTGCGTTTTTGCGGGCAATATTTTTGCCGACAATGTTTTGGCGGAAGCAAAAACTATTCCGTGGGCAGGAAACAGCGGAAGTATCAAAACAACCGCAAGCATCGCCGATATAAATCTTTGTGCTAATTTCATTAGACCCGTCTCCCTTTCAATAATACCAATTTCAAATAAACTATTCTTTACAACAAAAACTGCGGGGTATCCGGCTCATTTAGCTGCATCAGAACCACGGGGAATTAAACCCGAATAAGGCTGAAAATACTAAAAATTCAACCGGAAAATCTACGATATACACAGTTTATCATGGATTAAGCATTGTTACACGAAATCCAAAAACCACTCCATGTTATATAATATACTATATATGGAAAATTGTCAACCTTTTCAACCTGAATTTGTAAAATACTTACGATACTTCTGTATAAATTTATTTTAAAAAAAGTTGCAAATTGTCGATCAATCTGTTATACTAAAAAAACAATATCGTCACCCTAGTTACCCACATTCCCCCAGTCACCCTCGTTACCCTCGTTATTCAAAAAATTTCGATATATTAAAATACGGAGGTATTCTTATATGAAGCATTTATTGAAGCTGCTCGATTTATCGTCCGATGAGATCATCGGTTTACTGGATTTCGCAGACGACCTGAAACGCCGGCAAAATCAAGGTGAAAAGCACGAACTGCTAAAGGGTAAAACATTGGCTATGATATTTGAAAAATCTTCTACGCGTACCCGGGTTTCATTTGAAACCGGTATGTTCCAATTGGGCGGTCACGCACTTTGTTTATTATCATCCGATCTGCAAATAAGCCGCGGAGAACCGCTTTGTGACACCGCAAGAGTTATGTCGCGGTATGTGGACGGCATAATGATAAGAACATACGGTCAAAAGATTGCGGAAGATCTGGCAAAATACGGCTCTGTCCCGGTTATAAACGGGCTTACGGATCTGGCTCACCCTTGCCAGGTTCTGGCGGATTTAATGACAATTCGTGAATACAAAGGAAAACTGGAAGGGTTAAAACTGTGCTATATCGGCGACGGCAACAATATGGCAAATTCGTTGATTGTGGGTGGTTTAAAAACCGGAATGACAGTTTCTGCAGCGTGTCCGCCGGAATATCAGCCGGATCCGCTGATACTGGATTTCGCGAAAGAATATTCGGATTTTACGCTTACTCCGGACCCGAAAGAAGCGGCAAAAAACGCGGATGTACTGGTTACCGATGTTTGGTCGTCAATGGGTCAGGAAAAAGAAAGCTCCGACCGGCGCAAAATATTTGAGGGGAAATATCAAATTAATCCGGATATAATGCAAATATCCTCCGGGGGTGCAATCGTTCTGCACTGTCTGCCTGCTCATAGAGGCGAAGAAATAACCGAAGATGTTTTCGAAGCTCATGCGGACGAAATATTTACCGAAGCGGAAAACCGCCTGCACGCTCAAAAAGCCGTTTTAGCAACCTTAATGAGAAGCTGACATCTTGCCGGATTCCGTTGTTTTTCGATATTCCGCTTGATTTGAAGCAAACTGATCAATAAATTGTTCCCGTTGGCAATATATAATAGACCTCTTAATTCCCGAGGAAATCTAATCAATTTTAAAAAAGATCGGAGGCATAATAATTTGAACATTTCAGCTTGTTTGGATCATAATAATATTTCCGCACAGAGCGTTGCTGATCAAAAGCATTGCGGCAACAGCACGGATCCGGAAGCCGGTTCTTGCGGTAAGCATTTTGATGTGTTTACAACTTCCCGGCAAAAAGAAAAAAGCCCGTTGGAGTTGGAAATGGATAAAATGGAAGCCGAAAACGAATATTTATTACGACAGCTTGAAGATGCGAAGCAAAAAAACGCATCTGATAAGTTTGAAATTCAAAAAAAGTGCCTGCTTATTACAAT
>WRKL01000028.1 GCA_009778115.1 Oscillospiraceae bacterium
CGCATCTTCCAACTGCCGAAACATATTTTTTGTATAATTCCCGCCCATTCCCTCACCGCCTTTTATGGTAATATTGTATCATAAAAGGCTGGAAAATGCAAGAGAAAATTGCGATATTTCCTTTGTTTTATGCGGGTTTTAACGGCTTTTTCTGCCGTGCATCCCAGGTGAATTTTTTAATCCGTTTTTAAAAATATGTTGCGTTGTTTTTTGCCGGACAACCGTGGTGCATAGCTGAGTAGTAACAAAATAGTTATGAAAACATACGGGTACATCCGTGTAAGCAGCACGGATCAGAACAAGGATCGTCAGTTTATTGCGCTGCGAGAGCTGTCGATTCCACAGGCACAAATCTTTGTAGACAATCAAAGCGGCAAAGATTTTGACCGTCCATATTATCAGGCGTTAGTGAGACGTTTAAAGCCGGGCGATCTGCTATATGTATTGAGTATCGACCGCTTAGGAAGAAATTATGAGGAAATCCAAAACCAATGGCGAATTCTCACCAAAGAAAAGGGCGTTGACATTGTTGTGCTTGATATGGAGCTTTTAGACACGCGTCTGTACAAAGATTTAATGGGGACATTTATCAGCGACCTTGTATTGCAAATCCTATCTTTTGTGGCGCACAGCGAGCGCGAGACAATACGCAAAAGGCAAGCCGAGGGTATAGCTGCCGCGAAAATGCGGGGAGTAAGATTTGGCAGACCGCCGAAACAACCGCCCGTCAACTTTGCAGAGCTTGTGAAAAAATGGGAACGCAAACAAATTTCAATTGACGTGATCCTCGATTTATGCGACATGAAAGAAACGACGTTTTATAAATTATTAAAGGAACACCGTGCTGTGCAGGGAAAAAAATAAAAACGACTTCGCAAAAGTACACTTTTACAAAGTCATTTTATCCCAATCATTTTAACCTACTTAATGTGTTTATGTCAACAGTTTTTGCTAAAATATTTTCAAAGATGGCAATATGTGGTATATCGCGCTATTTTTGGCAATAAAAACAGCTTTCTTTTACTTCTTCATAAAAGTGTACTTTTACGAAAAAGCATTAAAAAGAGAGGGGATACCATAAATGAAAAGGATAAAAAAATGTGGCGCGGTGCTTTTAGCGTTGATAATGTTGCTTTCTTTTGTACCTATCACATCCGCCGTCAATTTTGAGGAAAGCACAGGTGATCGTGAAACAGAACCCAACAACACAGCAGCAACCGCAACCGAAATTAGCGTGAACATACCCATGACAGGAAATTTATATAATACCGACGATGTGGACTATTATCGGTTCACAACCACCGAACCCGGCAAGATATTTCTAAACTTCAAGCATGAACGCTTAGATAACGATGGTAATTTTTGGGAATTCATGCTATTTGATAACAACGAAACTGAACTTGTAACTTATTATTCAAGCGGTAATGCAACCACAATGGACACCATGGATTTTTATCTAGGCGCAGGAACATATTATATAAGAGTTCGTCCTTATAGTTCTTATTCTTATGGTTTTAGGAGTGTTGAATACACCCTGACCGTCAATTATGAGGAAAACACAGGCGATTATGAGATAGAACCCAACGGCACAACAGCCGCCGCGACCGCAATGAATGTAGGCAAACCCATAACGGGCAACCTAAACAACTCCGCCGATGTGGATTTTTATAAAATCACATTCAGCCGCGATTTCTCCATATCCATAAGATTCACACATCGGAATTTGGACAACACCCGAGATTATTGGAACATTTCTGTGCTGGATAGCACCGCAAAGGAATTGATGTCTTTCAGCTCATCGGGAACAGAAACCGTTAAAGACTCTCAACGGGTCAATGTCAAAGCAGGCACACACTACATACGGGTAAGAGCTTCAAGCAGTTATAATTGGAGCAATGCCGACTATACATTCACGGTAAACACTGGAGCGTTAGTCACTCATACGGTTACTTTCAGAGACGGCAGCACTATTTTGAACAGACAACAGGTTCTTCACGGAAATGCCGCAACGCCGCCCAGACCGACCAAAAAAGGATATGATTTCAAGAGTTGGGATAAATCTTTCAACAACATTACGGCTGCTCTGACCGTCAATGCCACATGGACACCGAAAGAATATACCGTCAAATTTAAAAACGGCAAATTGGTACACAGTACACAGACGGTCGAGTACGGTAAAGGCGCGTATGCTCCGTGGTCACCCTCTAAGACAGGATACACATTCAAGGGTTGGGATAAAAAGTTTAACAAAATCACTAAAAACCTTACTTTAAACGCAAGATGGAAAGCCAAGACCATAAAGCTGACTTTTGATGCTCTCGGCGGCAAAATAGGGAAAAGGAAAAGCCTTGTCGTTAAAAACACCTACGGCAAAAGAGTTAAACTGCCCAAGCCCCCAACCCGCAGGAGGTATAAATTTAAGGGTTGGTATACATTAAGAAGCTATGAATGGTCTAGTCAATCCTTTAACGGATCGGGTACAAAAGTCGGGAAGAAGACCAGAGTTCCCTTATACAATACCACCTACTACGCCCGATGGGCCAAGAGGTAGCACCGACCTCGTTATATCGCATTTCAACTACTTTGGAAGTAGAACCTAAATTTTTGAAAGGCAGGTAGATTTTAAAATGAACCTATTGTTGTTGTTATCTTCAGTTGGCTTAATCGGTCTTATGATTGGGATGGCGCAATTTTTGAAAAAATTACGTTTAAAAAGACTTTCTAAGGCGGAGAAAGAGTTAACTCGAAATAATTTTGTTATTACCACCAAAATAGGAGAGCTTAATGGGAAAGTAATTAGCGGCGGTGGCTTTATTGGACCGAGTACTTGTTCATTTTATATGTACATAGACGAAAAGAACAAGAAATTTGCTTTTGCATCCCCTATATTAAAATCAGGAGTAGTGATACACGATTTTAATGAGTTGGAAGCATATGAGATTTTTGATTTGGATGGCGTGAATTACGATAAGGCCGTAAACGCTATGGGAAAAGTTACTTTTGGTGTTATGGGTTTAGCAACAGGCGGATTACTCGGCGGCGCACTTTGGGGATTACTTGGAACACTAACCGGTGCAAATGCAGCTGAAAAGTTATTTTCTTGTAAAGATGGTGCAACTAAATCTTATGGTTTTATGTTAAAATTTAACAATGGAAACTCATCTTATGTCGAGACATATGATTTTTTTGCTTCGTTCAGAATGTCGTCAAAACAAGAACTGACTCCTTTAAAAGAACTTGTTGCGAATCCATTAAAACCGCCCAGAAATTATACTGCAGCAAGCTCATGTGGCAGAAAAACGGAGCCCTACAAAATGAATACCAGAAACATTATTCGGATGGTAAAATTTTTCGATAAAATATTATCATCAAAAATATGAAAGGCAGGAAAAATCAATGAAAAAATCTATTACTCTCACACTGGCAATTTTGCTGGTAATTAGTCTTCTTACTGCTTGCGGCGGCGGAGGTGGTCTGCCGGACGGTACATATACACCGGTTGCGGTCACTATGACCGGGCTTGGAAGAACAGAAATCGGCGACAACATGGATGCTTACGGAGGATATTCAATTGTTATCGAGGGCGACAAATTCACAACGAAAGTGAGCGGGGTATCAAGTACAGTAAAATATTCCTACAAAGATGGTTCTCTCACTTTTCTGGAAACAGCAGATGCCAGCATAAGTTTTGACATAACGTACAAGGACGACACTTTGTTTTGGAACCTCGCCGGAATGACGATTGAAATGAAGAAACAATAAAGCAGATCTAAATCGTTGGTATTTTTAGCAGAGTCAGGTTGAATCTTGGCTCTGTTTTTTTGCGTATTTTTGCAAGAGATGTATGCAAAGCCCGTATTCACATGATTTCTTGTTATACCTTTTCTGATTTTGGAATTTTGAGTATCTGACCGATAAATATCAAATCGCCGGTCAGTCCGTTAAAATCCTTAATTACGTCCACAGATGTGCCGAATTTTCGCGCAAGCAGCCACAGGCTATCTCCGGACTGTACCGTATATTCAAAAAAGGATGACGGGTTGCTGTTTAATAGGGCTTCCCAGGTCATCGGTCCCACAACGCCGTCTGACGCTAATCCGTTTGCCCGCTGAAAAGCCCTAACGGCGTTTCCGGTCAAATCGCCGAAAATACCGTCTATCGAACCGGGCGAAAAATCCAGGTTAGTCAACAATGTTTGCAACTTTATAACATATGTTCCGACATCGCCCCACCGAAGCATCGGTCTGGCAGCGGCTATGTCTTTTAGGTGTAACGTACAATTCTCCCGGATATGACAGTTTGGAAGAGTATCGTTTTCTCTCGATTGTCTTTCGGAAAAAAACAACTTCTGCATAAAAAAACCTCCTGATCAATGATATATAATGTGTCTTAACATGATATAGCTTATGCGTATTTCCCAGGTTGTGTGTATTTGTGTCAGTTCTCCGTCATATTGAATACAATGAGGGTATATTATTAATAGTTAGGAGGAAAGAAATATGCCCAAAATTGCTGTGTTCGCAGGTCACGGGGGAACGGATTATGGTGCTGTAGCCAACGGATTATATGAAAAAAATATAAATTTGGCACTTAGCAACGAAGTAACAAGGATATTGCGTTCAAGGGGCTACGAGGTAATTAATAACCGTACCACGGATGTAAACCGAAACATAAACGCCGATTCCGCTTTTGCCAATAGTTCAAATGCCGATGCTGTAGTGGAAATACATATGAACAGTAACCTGGGAACTCCCGGAACCGGAACCGAGGCTTATTACAGTATAAACGGCAGCGGCAGGGAGCTTGCCCGGGCGCTTGTGAACAATATTGCCGCGCTTGGATTTGCCAACCGCGGGATCAAAACACGCACAAACGCCGCCGGGCAAGACTATTTCGGGATCATCCGGAATACGAATGCACCCGCCGTTCTGCTTGAGGTAGCTTTTATCAACAACCCTAATGATATAGCCCTGCTAAATATCAATAGGGTATCTCAGGCTATTTCAAATGCGGTTATGCAAATTTTCCCTTTGGTCACGACACCGCCGCCCTCGCCGCCTTTGCCGCCGTCGGGGAATCCGGTGATAAGACAAATACAAACTACGTTAAATCAACGGTATAACGCGGGTCTGACCGTAGACGGTATCTTCGGACGTATGACCAAAGCCGCCATTGTACGGGGCTTGCAAACCGAACTCAACCGTCAGTTTGGCAGAAATCTTGTTACGGACGGCATCTGGGGTCCGGCAACCAGAGCGGCTGTGGTGAACGTCCGTCCGGGTGCCGCAGGAAATATCACATATCTTATACAAGCCGCCCTAGCTTCCAGAGGATACAACGTCACACCGGACGGAGTGTTTGGTCCGGGAACAGAATCCGCCGTTCGGGCATTTCAAAGGGATCAGGGATTAGCGGTTGACGGCATAGCGGGGCCTGTAACGCAAGACAGGCTTTTTAGATAACATTTCGTTTACCGTAAAAATCCATATCCGCAACAACATCATTTTTACGGCCTACTTGCTGTCCTATATCGTTGGACGGCAGGCAAATAAGCCAATTTATTGCAGCATAAAGGAGTTTATACATGGGATTAGGATATTTAATTGTTAAAACCGGCATGGCAAACGGAGCTGTACCGATAAAGGGTGCAAAGATTGTCATTAGCGGAGGAGAAGGAGAAGTTTTATATACGCTTAAAACAGATGATTCCGGTAAAACGGAAAGAACGGCGTTGTCTGCGCCCGATAAAAATCTTTCTCTTGACCCGAATTATTTGGGTCCGACATACTCTGTGTGTCAGGTGGAAGCAAGCGCTCCCGGGTTTATTACCGAAATTATTAACGGGGTACAAATATTTGACACAGAAACAGCTATGCAGGAAGTGGAAATGCACCCTGTCCTAAAAGATGAAAATTCGGTTCATGTGACGAATATTACTCCGCATGAACAGGTGCTGAGTATACAAAAAAATCAGGAAGGACCCTCGGCGTTGTTATCAGGCAGAACGATGCGGCGTGTTATTGTCCCTGACTTCATTACCGTACACCTAGGGCACTTTACCAATGCCGGCGCCCGTAATGTCCGGGTACCGTTTCCGCTATATATAAAAAATGTAGCCAGCAGCGAGATTTATCCTACCTGGCCGGCAGCTTCATTAGAAGCAAATATCAGAGCGATCATAAATTTCGCGCTTAACAGAATATATACGGAATGGTATCGGATCAGAGGATATAATTTTGATATTACCAGTTCGACCGCAACGGATATGTATTTCGTGGAAGGTCGGAATATTTTTGCAAACATAAGCGAGATCACAGACCGTTTGATAGGAGAATATTTGCGGCGCCCCGGACATAACGAACCTTATTTTACTGAATTCTGTGACGGAAGAACAGCTACCTGTCCCGGTATGAGACAGTGGGGAACGGTGGATTTAGCCAATAGGGGTTATAACCCTTTGCAAATCCTGCGTTATTATTATCCCAATGACCTGTTTATAGATAACGCTCCGGTTGCCGCGATCACCGAATCTTTTCCGGGGGTAAATTTATCTCAGGGAAAACAAGGGCCGGATGTCGAATTGATGCAAAAATACTTAAACCGAATACGGCAAAACTACCCGCTGATCCCCAACATCGCAAATCCCAACGGGATATACGGCACGGATACGGCCAACGCGGTGAGGACCTTCCAGGGAATTTTCAACTTACCGCAAACCGGTATAATCGACAGAGCTACATGGAACAGGATTTCCTGGTATTTTGTGGCGGTGACAAGACTGGCTCAGCTAACCAGCGAGGGGGATCGTATTGTTTTAAGCAACATCCCTCCGAACACGGTAATTACAGTGGGAGCTAAGGGTGGGTTGGTTACCCGTCTGCAATATATGCTTACTTATATCTCACAATTCTATCCGGAAATTCCGGCAGTTGCTCAGGACGGTTCGTTTGGTTCGGGAACACGAAATGCCGTGACCGCATTCCAAAACAGATTTGGTTTAACCTCTGACGGCGTTGTAGGGTCTTCAACCTGGAACAAATTATATGAGGTATATTTATCAAATAAGGGAAGTGTCCCCTCGCTGCCTTCGCCGCCCTCGCCGCCCTCGCCGCCGGGGGGGAATTCAGTGATAAGACAAATACAAACTACGTTAAATCAACGGTATAGTGCGGGTCTGACCGTAGACGGTATCTTCGGACGTATGACCAAAACCGCCATTATACGGGGCTTGCAAATCGAACTTAACCGTCAGTTTGGCAGAAATCTTGTTACGGACGGCATCTGGGGTCCGGCAACCAGAGCGGCTGCGGTGAACGTCCGTCCGGGTGCCGCAGGAAATATCACATATCTTATACAAGCCGCTCTAGCCGCCAGAGGATACAACGTCACACCGGACGGAGTGTTTGGTCCGGGAACAGAATCCGCCGTTCGGGCATTTCAAAGGGATCAGGGGTTAGCGGTTGACGGTATAGCGGGGCCTGTAACGCAAGACAGGCTTTTTAGGTAGAATATATTTTCCCGAATTTACAGTTATAAAATTATACAGCTATACAATTTCTAAGGATTTACAGGTTTTACAAGTTTTACAGGTTTTGCAATCTTGCAAACGAACAACGGGAGGAGATGATATTCAGCATCTCCTTCTTTTTGTTTTTGAAACAAAAGTATTTGCCGTTTCAATCATGGAATCCACGTTCAATATACCTCCGGTTAAAATCTTTTTTTCCAGTTCAGGATGTTTATCAGAACTGCATAGAATAATATCCTTAATTTCCAAAACCGTCAAAAAAGGTGCGTATGATTTTAGCAAAGCCGCCGCACCGGCGACATGAGGTGCAGCCATAGAAGTGCCGTTTGCATAACTGTATGCGCCTTGAAGTGAAAGACTGAAAATATCTACCCCCGGAGCCGCAATATCAACGCTTTTTACCCCGTAATTTGAAAAAGAGGTCAGACCGTCATCCGGATTAGATGCCGCAACTGAAATAATATTATCACTGTCATATGAAGCAGGGTAAACCGGAAACAAATCATTGTTAGCGCCGGAATTTCCGGCTGCGGCTATATACAAACCCTTGTATTGTTCTATAGCATATTTTAAGCTTGGCGAATAAAATCTGCCGCCCCAGCTGTTATTAAGAATAAATATATTATTCCTGTTCGCAAAATCCACGGACTCAATTGCGGCAGCAAGCTCCATAAGAGTGTTTCCGATTTTCAAGGAGGCCGCCTTTAAATTCCAGCATACTCCCGTTACTCCGATATGATTGTTTCCCACAGCGCAAATAGTGCCTGCCACATGGGTGCCGTGGCCGCTTAAATCTCTTGAATTATTGCTGTTGCTGACAAAATTCCATCCGTTTTTATATCTTCCGTCCGCAGGCATCCACATATTTTCTTTTATATCCGGGTGGTTATAATCTATACCGCTGTCCGCTACACCAACAACAATGCCGGCGTTTCCGGTAGTGTAGTTCCACGCCAAGGGGGCTTTTATTTTTTGCATTCCCCAAAGATAATTGAAATACGGGTCGTTAGGAATAATGTACGCCTCAGCCAGATAGTCAGGTTCTGCATATATTACATCCGGATCAGCCAAAAGTTTATTAATAGCGTCAATCACTGCCGATTTTTCTTTATTTTTCAAATAAACCGATATAATTCCGCCAATATTGTCTTCATCGTTGATTTTTACGGGACGAAATATGATTTTAACCCTTTCAAAATCAATACCGTCCAAAATCCGACTAATATATTCAGTTGGTGACGATGACGGTGACGGTAAATCGGAATAAATAAAATTTTTATGTAGGGTGACAATAATTTTTCCTTGCTTGAAGTTGCTGTTATAAAAATAATTACACATGAAAGATGATTCCCCTTTTTTATCCCGACGCATGAAAGGCAGTACAGGATTTTTTATTCAATTTTGCCGGATATATTATGAACAATGTAAACCTGCGGCGCATAGTATATGTTCGAGGAGGTTTAATATGCGGCAATCAACAAACACAAAGTTTGCAAACGCTCCCCGTTATTTAAGCTCAAGTGCGATAAATAACAGTGTTCGGGGCGCAAAAGTATATTTTGGAACAGGACTCTCCACGGCAAAAGAAGAAAGCTGCGGGTTCGGGATCGAGTTTTTGAATACGGTTTTAACCTCGCTGGTCATAATGAAAGAGCTTGGTGCAGACAGTGTCTTGCACGAAATAGGTACGGTAGGTTATCATATTTCAGAAAACCGGCGCAGGCAGTTGATTACGGAGCAGCTGGATATTATAGCGAACATGGTAAAAAACTTATGTCTTGAAAATGTTTATAATGTAGAAACCTCGCATTCTTATCATGATTGTGATTTTTTTCAATGCATCCTGCGGTATGTAAAAGAAAAAATGATCCCCTTTTACAATTTGCCGAATTTTCAAAACTACGGTGATTATACCGTCATTCAAATTGCACAAATGAAGTTTTTGTACGAAACGGAAAAAACAAAGGTAAAGGTAGGCTGGGTCATCGGAAATCATCCGGTTTTAGAAAAGGTAAATATCTGTCACGCCTCTGTGTTAATTAATCAGGGACATTTGAACGAATATTATTTTGATTCTCTGTATAGGTATGTATTTGCGGATGATGAATATTCCTTCGTTTATATCCCGGCAGGCATGGATATTATCAACGGTAGAAAATACGCGCCGTATACCGTGACAAAATCACAACACAGGCCGTTGCTGACCCAACCGATCAAAGAATATCTCGAATCCGTCCCGGATTCTTATCACAAAAGGAAAGCTCTGCGCTGTTATGAAAAAACTATTATCGGCAACTGGGAGTATCTTTTCGGGGAAATAGAACCTTTCGGCTGCATATCCGCAGAAGAGCTTTTAGTTGAAAAACTTCAGTATATACAGGACAGGGTTTTAGGCTTGAACTAACTTTAGCGGTTTGTGCGGCGGTCGGCGAATTCCACCGCTTTCGGCAGCAGATAAATCAAAATAAGTCCGGAGCCGATATACATAAGCTCAACCTGAAACGCCATTGCTCCAATAATCAATATAATACTGTCCAGAATACGCATTGTAAAAGATTTTTCAATGCTTTTCTCTTTTTCAAACACCTGTGCGATCAAATCCAATCCGCAGGTGCTTCCTCCGGCTTTTATGGTAATACCTATTCCCAGCCCCATTAAAAACGCCCCTATGGATGAGGTAACGGGCAGAAACAAAAAACCAATAGGTTCGGGGAGCGGAAGCCGAAACGCCGTTAATTTTCGGGTAAGCGGAAGAAACACAAGCGATACCCACATAATTCCGGCAAAAGATCTGAATATGAACTCGCTTTTATGTTTTTCCCTGTTCAGCAGACTGCCCAGCAAAAGTATAAGCGTGCTTAAAACCCAATAAACATAATTTTGCGAAATGCCGGACAATTTTTCGATAATCCTGCTTATGCCGCCGATGCCGATGACTAAATTGTTATTAAGAAGAAACGCATTTAGCGCGACTGCCATGACGAATGAGCCGAATGCGATAAAAACAAAATTTTTCAACTCCTCTTTGCGTTGTATTTTCAGCCGGAACTCCCCTTTCTTATGTACAGCATACTTCCGCTATTTGATTTTATGCCGCTGCCGCTCCGCTATATTACAGGGGGAGTTGAAAAAGCCGCCCGAAAAAAATATTGCTTTTGATTTTTAAGCGGTTTTTGTTTTTCAATTCTCCCTACATAAAAAACGTTGTTTATTAATATAAATATGATACGGCAATACAAAAGCGGAGGGTATAATATGGTTATCAAAATAAATATTAAAAAAATCTCCTTTCTTGCCTGTACGATTATTATATTGACAGCATTGATTCCGCGGACAAATAACCCTAAAAATAAAACCGGAATTCAAGCGGCGCAGGGAGGTTTTTATACGGATATTTTAGCTCAGACAAGTACGCCGCTTAAAAATAATACACCGAACCGCAGGGGGAATATTATTTTAGCCTGCGAAAAAATCAACGGTACCGTATTGGAACCCGACGCCGTGTTCAGTTTCAATCAAACCGTAGGACGACGCGATGAAGCTTTTGGTTTCAAATCCGCACCCTCTTTTGCGGACGGTCATATTAAAGACAGCGTAGGCGGCGGTATATGTCAGGTATCCTCTACATTGTATTACGCCTGCTTATTATCTAACCTTGAAATAGAATACCGCAAAAGCCATTCTATGTGTCCGGATTATCTCGAAAGGCCCGGTCTTGATGCCACGGTAGACTGGGGTGCGATCGACTATAAATTCAAAAACAATACGGGAAATCCGATAAAAATTCTTAGCCGGGTGGAAGATACCCGGGTATATGTAAAAATAATCGGCACGAAAACGAACGGCAACACCGTGGCTGTGGAAAGTGTTATTCTCTCCGCTTTGCCGTTTGAAACAATATATAGGGACAACGCCGCTCTCGCCCCGGGTGATGAAAAAATAATTCAACCCCCTTTCACCGGATATGTGACCGAAACCTACCGTGTAGTCACAGACAAAGACGGTAAGGTGATCAGCCGGGTGCTGGAAGCAAAAGATTCATATAAAAAATTAGATCAAATCATAGAACGCGGTCCTTAGCGGACGGTCTTTTTTATGCAGCTTTTGTTAACCTAAAGCGTTAGCTGTCAAAATCTTCGATACGATCCGCCAATTCCTCGCCGGAAAATATTTTTATGCCTTTTTTTAAATCATCCCGGTCTTTTCGGGGCAGAGTATCAACATAAACATCCAGAACCTTAAAAAGTTCGTCCTCGTTTTCTCCGAATATTCCGATTTTTTCTCTATACTCTTTTATTATATAATAATCTTTAGCCTGCTCCGCTTTTTCCGTAATTTGAGTTTGGTTTTGCAATGTTTGCTCCGCCGTTTTTGTCCGGCCGGGTGATTCGGCATATGAATCTGTCTTTTTTTCGGGTGTCAAATCGTGGATTATCACGGCTGCACACAACAATATAAACACCGCTAAAACTACAACTAATATTCTTTTTTTGCTCAATATTTTTATTTTCATAAAATCATCCTTTTTATACGGTTTATGCAGATTACACGGATACACAGGTATATTAGGTTATACGATCTGCTTTATGCTATTATTATCCGGTATTTATGAAAATATACGCTATGAACCAGTTCCCGCAGGCGTTTTAATTCCCGAGGAGGTCTAAAAATACAATGAAAAGAATGCGGTTATGAGCTGCAAAAAATAGCCCTCGTTAATTTTATACTTGACTTGTTCGGCATCTCGTGCTAAAATGAAACAGCGTTTCAATTTGCGCCGGGAGGTTTAAGTTATGAAGCGTTCTTCAAATTATAATACAAAGCAGCGCGAAGCTATTCTCGGCTATATTATTTCACTGAGCGGAGCCCATGTGACAGCCGCCCAAATCACAGAGCATTTCGCAAAAGAAAGCGTACCTATCGGACGTACCACGATTTACCGTCATCTTGACAAACTTACCCGAAACGGAGCGGTTCGCCGATATACCACAGACGGAATCTCAGGCGCTTGTTATCAATACATCAATAACAGCGAAAATTGCGACACGCATTTGCATTTGAAATGCGAAAGCTGCGGAGAGTTAAAGCACGCGGAATGCGAAATGCTAAGGCAAATCAAACGCCATGTTTCCGACCAACATTCTTTTGAGGTAAACCCCTTGAAAATCGTTTTGTACGGTAAATGTGAAGAGTGTCTTAACAGTGTCTGATCAGGCGGCATTTTTTAGGAAAGGTTTTTTAATTATGAAACGGATTACCGCGATTATAATTACGCTTTTAATATTGACGGCAATATTGTCCGGTTGCAATCGATCCGACAGGCAGCATACTACGTCCGACAGAAAAGAAGATGATAAAATCAACATTGTTAGCACGATTTTCCCTCCATATGACTGGGTTCGTCAAATACTTGGCGACAAAATCGAGGATGTAGAATTGACGGTTCTTTTGAATAGCCGGATCGACCTGCATAACTATCAGCCGTCCGTTGATGATATTGTGAAAATTTCATCCAGTGATTTGTTTATTTATGTTGGAGGCGAGTCTGACAGATGGGTGGCCGATGCGCTGAAAAACACCGCTAACAAGGATAGAATTGTTATCAATCTGATTGATGAGCTTGGCGGCGGAGCAAAAGAATTGGAAATACTTGACGGAATGACGGACGACCATGCTCACGACGACCACGACGACCACGATGACCACGACGACCACGACGACCGCAATGATCAAGACGATAATGACGATCATGAAGATTATGATGATCACGACGACCGCGACGACCACGATGACCAAGAAGAGCAAGAAGACCATGATGACCGCGAAACAGAATATGATGAACACGTTTGGCTTTCGCTTAGAAATGCGCAGTTGTTTTGCGCCTTGATAGCGGATGCGATCTCTTCTTTGGATGCCGGCAGCGCGGACGAATATACAGATAACGCGGCGAAATATATAGAAAGGTTAAAGGATTTAGATGTTCAATACAAATCCGTCACAGATGCGGCAAGCGTAAAAACGCTGTTATTCGGCGACAGATTCCCCTTTCGCTATCTATTTGATGATTACGGTATCGGTTGTTATGCCGCTTTTCCCGGTTGCTCCGCGGAAACAGAAGCCAGTTTTGAAACCATATCATTTTTGGCGAAAAAAATGGACGAGCTGAAGTTACCCTGTGTCATGGTTACAGAAAGCTCGGATCAATCAATTGCCCGGACGATAATTAAAAACACAACGCCGCAAAATTATAAAATATGCGAATTGAATTCTATTCAATCCGTCAATTCAGACGACATAAAAAACGGAACAACGTATCTTTCCGTTATGGAAAGCAATTTAAATGTAATAAAAGATGCCTTGAAGTGAAGGAGTGAAACATATGCCGCAATTATCCTGTCAAAATCTTACGATTGGCTATGAAGGAAAAGTAGTGGTTTCCGGGCTTTCCTTTGATGTGAACGCCGGAGATTACCTGTGTATTGTCGGGGAAAACGGCTCCGGCAAAAGCACTTTGATCAGAACAATATTAAAATTGAAAGCTCCGATGTCCGGAAAGATTTTTACAGAAAGCACAGGGAGTACAGGGAATACAGGAAGTATAGGGAGCGGTCTGATGCCGAACGAAATAGGGTATCTGCCTCAGCAAACCGTGGTTCAAAAAGATTTTCCCGCGTCTGTGAGGGAGGTTGTCCGTTCCGGCTGTTTGAACCGTTGCGGCTTGCGTCCTTTTTACAATAAAGCAGAAAAGCGAATAGCAGAAGAAAATATGGAAAAGCTCGGTATATCTTCGCTTGCGAAACGCTGCTACCGTGAATTGTCCGGCGGACAGCAACAGCGGACTTTGCTGGCGCGGGCTTTATGCGCTACCCGAAAACTTCTGCTGCTGGATGAACCGGCGGCAGGGCTTGACCCTAAGGTAACCGCAGAATTATACACTTTAATAGGGGACTTGAACAATGACGGCACTACCATCATTATCATTTCCCATGATATTTGCGCTTCGGTAAAATATGCTTCGCATATTCTTCATATCGGTAACCGGTCGGTTTTGTTTTTCGGGACAAAGGAAGAATATCTTAAAAGCGAAACCGGGCGTATATATGCTAATATGAGCGGAGGTAAATCATGACATGGAATTGGGATAAGCTGTCGGAATATTTACAATTTCCTTTTGTACAGTACGCTATCATCACCGGCGTTTTGATTGCGTTCTGCGCCTCTCTTTTGGGCGTAACGCTTGTTTTGAAACGTTTTTCTTTTATCGGCGACGGGCTTTCTCATGTTGCTTTCGGTGTCGCTGCAATTGCCGCCGCAATGAATCTTTCGAACAATTTTTTTCTGGTGCTGCCCGTAACAATAATTTGCGCTATTCTTTTGCTTCGCACCGGACAGAACGCAAAAATTAAAGGCGATGCGGCTATCGCTATGATCTCTGTAAGTACGTTGGCGATAGGCTATCTTATTATGAATGTTTTTTCAAAATCCGCAAACATATCCGGTGATATTTGTGCCACCTTATTCGGCTCAACTTCAATTCTGACGCTGACACGAGCGGAGGTATGGCTTTGCGCTGTTCTGTCGGCATTGGTTATCTTGGTATTCCTTATATTTTACCATAAAATATTTTCGGTTACCTTTGATGAGGATTTTTCTACCGCTACCGGTGTAAAAGCAAAAACATATAATTTGATTTTAGCAGTCATAATAGCGGTCATCATTGTATTGGCTATGAATTTAGTCGGTGCTCTGCTGATTTCCGCTTTGGTGATATTCCCGGCGTTATCCGCCATGCGGGTGTTCAAAAACTTCAAGGCGGTAACAATATGTTCGGTAATCATATCCGTCGTGTGCGCCGCGCTGGGTATTATTATTTCTATCGTAGCCGGAACACCGGTAGGGTCAACGATTGTTGTCGTTGATATTGCCGGTTTTGTAATATTCAGTGCAGCGGGATTTATAACAAGGAGGTTTTAATAACATGAAAAAGCGCATATCCGCAATAATTTTGTGTGCAATTATTATGTGTACGATAACTATAGCTCTCGCAGGGTGCAGCCGCAATCCGCAAAAATACAGCGGAGAAAATTCAAATGACGGGGTCGATGTTGATTTAACAAGCATGAACGAAACAATGTTATCCGCTGAATTAAACAACATAAAAGAGAACCCGGACGATTATCTGGGAAAAACAATAAAAATCAACGGCGACTACTTTCCGTCTTACGATCAGGCAAATAATAAATATTACCACTCTGTTATCACCAAATCAGACCCGAATAACTGCTGCACGGAGGGAATATTGTTTTCCCGTAACGAAAATTACAAATACCCCGAAGATTATCCCGCGGAGGGTTCCAAAATCGAAATGACGGGTTTGCTGAAAAAGGCTGAGGAGCAGGGATATTTTTATCCTTACTTAGAAACAGACGAAATAAAAGAGCTGAGATGACCTGCTATCTGTGAAGAGGTTGCCCGATGAGGGCATCGTCTTTGCTTTAGACAAGGATTAAAAAATGGATATTAGTGCTGTAAAGAGAAGGTTTGAAATCGCGCGCAGACGGGTTTTGGGGTGTAAGACAAAAAATATAAGATCCGGAATAGGAACGCTGGGAGAAAAAACACTTCACGCGATAATAAAACATATGTATGAACCTGACGAAAACAGGCATGAAATAAAAATTGACAGATTTTATGCCGACATAGCGTACCCAAACGAACATATTTGCCCGGAGCATATTGCTATAAACGGTTTGGACGCAAACAACGCAGAAAAAAACCGAACCGAAGAATCCTTTCCGCTGTTTTGTAAAATAATCGAAGTTCAAACAGGAAACCTATACCCTTTAAATAAAAAACTGGCGGTTTTTCTGGAAAAATGTGAGGTTACGGTAGTATATCCGATTGTTCAAAAAAAGTGGCTGATATGGGTGGATCCGGAAACGGGACAGACAACAAACCGGAGAAAAAGTCCCAAGACCGGAAAAGTGCATGAAATATTCGACGAGCTGTATAAAATCAAAAGCTTTTTAACGCATCCGAATTTACGGATAAATATTGCCTTGTTCGATGTTGTCGAGTTCCGCAACCTAAACGGATGGAGCCGTGACAAGAAAAAAGGCTCACGCCGGCTTGACCGTGTGCCGGAAAACCTATGCGGAATTTTAGAAATAAACAAACCGATGGATTATTTATATTTGATCCCGGACAGTTTGCCCGAAATATTCACCGTCAAAGATTATAAACAAGCGACCGGATTAAGCTTACACACAGCGCAGGATGCAATGAAAACACTGCATGATACGGGAGCTGTGATACGCGCGGGTAAAAAAGGGAACGCTTATTTATACAAACGCAGTGAATCATACTAATCTCACATTAAAATCATCGTTTCAAACTTCGTTCGTTATTCGTTTTTCTTAAAAAACTACTCACTCGTTTTCAACGGTTTTTAAAATGGGATTAGTATC
>WRKL01000029.1 GCA_009778115.1 Oscillospiraceae bacterium
CGGTACGATTTTACATTCGGTATCTCAGGCTCAGCTAACGCTGGGCGGAGCGCTCACCGTGGATTTTACCGAAAGTCCTGTAACCGCTTTCAGGTTTTTATTCGGAAAATTCGCGGTAATCGTTTCCGAAAGCGCGCAGGACGCCGTGGAGTTCTCCGCTTACGGCAGAGCCAATATCGTGTTGTTTTATGATCTTTCCGAAGAGAACACCGAATATAAAAGCCTTGTCCGGCAAAACAAATATTATATCATGGATTTCACCCAACAAAACGATTTAAAGCTGAGTGAAATATTTGATTCAACCGCATATCAACGAACCGTACTTCTACTGCATCCCAACGGAAATATCCGGATATTCGGTGAAAATGATTTTGTACTATAGACCTCCTCGAAAATCATTTCGCAACATATGATCTGTGTTCATACATCACGTTTTAATTTCCAAGGAGGTCTTATAAAGAGGATGGTGAAAAATTTGCCTTTTATGGAAGTCGATGCTTTTTTTAACGAAATCAAAAACGGCAGGATCTCAAATCTGTATTTATTTTATGGTGCGGAGGGTTATTACCTCGAAGGCAGCATAAAGCAGGTTTTGGATGCTATAGTCCCCCCTGACAGCGAAGTTTTTAATCTCGCGAAATTTTCGGGAGATAAACTCAGCCTTGACGAACTTTCCGGCGCACTGGAACAATTCCCAATGATGAGCGAGTATAAATGCGTGCTTATTCCGGATTTTTCTTTAAGCTCGTTAAAAGCCGATCAGTTGAAAACGCTCCTTGGATTAATAAAAAATATTCCGGAAACCGCAGTGCTTATACTCGCCATGGAACCCGGTGAGGTAAACCTGAAAAAGGACACTAAGTTAAAATCTTTTGCGCAAAATGTTTCAAAATTCGGAACAGTGGTAAACTTCAGTAACCTCCCGGTCTCTTTTATTAAACGATCCCTTGCCGGCACCGCAAAAAAACGCGGCATTACGCTTCGGAATGATGCGGCAGATCTTTTGATCAAAAAATGCGGTGCGTCATTTGTTCCCCTGTTAAACGAATTGGAAAAGCAAATTAATTATTGCATGACGAGCAAGGACAAAACAATCACAACCGAAAGTGTCAACGAACTTACGGTAAAAACCACCGAAGAGAGCGTATTCGCACTCGGAAAGCTAATATTAGCGGAAAACGCTGAAGCGGCTTATGATTTGTTGCATCAGCTTTTATTGCAGCGGATCCCCGAAATAAATATCATTTCTGTTCTGAGCAGCGTATATGTTGATCTTTATCGGGCAGACTGTGCAAAAAAAGAGGGGAAAACATATTCAGATACGGCAAAAGAATTTGGATACTGGGGTAAAGAATTCCTGCTTCGCAACGCTTATCACGACACGGTAAAATTTAATGAGCTCCAACTTTCCCGCGCACTGAAAATATTGCTCGAAGCGGATACGGCGTTAAAATCAAGCAGAGCAGAAAATAAAATCATATTACAAAAAACCATAACAAGATTATTGACAAATGTCTAATACTCCGTATGGTTTTATTGTGTTTTATTTTTAATTTTGCGAAAAACTTGTATTTATTACTTCAATATATAAATGTTTACGTTTCTTACACCGAACCTATAGCAATCTCTTACCGTGTCGAAAAAAAGATCAACTACGATTTTATTGCGCTTGAGCGTTGTTCCTGTGTCGGCAGCAACGGCGATTCCGTATACATATGCCCCGTCTTTGGAGGTAATATACATCTTTGTGCCATACGGAATAACTTTGGGGTTAACTGCAACGTTTCCGATTTTCGCAGGTCTTCCCGTAGCGGTCCGCGCTCCGCTGCGTGCGGTATATGCCATTGCGCGTCCTGTGATTTTCTTTTTATAATCTACCGGAGCACCTTTTTTATTGAGTTTGAAATCCGACGGGGTCGGGAAAGGACTTACTGCATCCACCGTTCCCGTACCTTTGAGCTTAACCCGCTGAACGGGCTTTTGCACCACGGATCTTTTTACCAGCTTTGTGTCCGAAAGTTTTCCGTCAATGAATGTTTGTTGATATACTCTTTTCTGTTTCCCCGGCTTACCCGAAACCGCGACTTTTTCTTTGCCTTTTTTGATCCAGCCCGCTTTTTTAGTTTGGGTTTTGAAGGGAACTTTTTGTGTTTTTGTGACTTTCCTGTGCCTTACACGGTTAATTTTTATCTCGGTTTCAAAATCTACCGGGTCGGATAACGAAAGGTTAATCAGATCCTTGCCGGAAACTTTAACATCCGCTTGCTTTAACGCATCGCCTACATTACCCGAAGACATCCTTAAGGTTCGGGTTCTGCCGTCCGCTGTTACTTTAACATCAAAGGCACGCCTTACCGTCAAGGTTGCCGCTCCGTTTTTGAATCCGGAAAATTCTACTTCATCCTCATCCGAAACACCCAGCTTTGTTTCAGCTAAAATTACGTTAAGATCCAAGGAATCGGTATAGACCATCGCCGGTGTTTCCGCTTGCGGCGTATTACCGACCATATCATAAATGTAAACTGTATTGGGGTGCATGGAAAGTCCGGTTGTTAATAATCCGAGCATTATAATTCCGGCTGCCGCCGCTATAACTGCCGCTGTCTTTTTTAGTTTTCCCGCAAAACCTAAAAAACCTAAAATTGTGGTGTAAACATTTTTACGGAAAAACCGGGATAAATGGGGTTCCATTGTAAATATCAATTCCTTTCGAATATTATGGTTTTTCTTTTCTGTAATAATTGTAATCAATCTGTAACCACTATATTCGACTTATATGAAATTGTCAAGCCCCATTCAACATCAAAATCTGTGAAATATGCACAAACATATTGCGGAATATTTTGCTATAACCCCTTTCAAGCATTCAAAATAATGAAATTTTGTAAACACTTACAAAAAAATAAAAACCTATTTATACAATCCTACAAATTTTATAATAAATAAACGCACACCGTACAACTACAATATTTGATATATTTAATATGGCTTTTCGGGCGAACGGTTTTTTTCAAATTTTATGACTTTAAGGCGTGAAAATTCTTCCCTGTCCTTTTCTTCAAGCGCTTCGGCGATAAATTTAGAAGAAATTTCAAAGTTTGGAATGATTATGTTTTTAAGTGCGTTTGCCCGTTTTTTAGTCCTCCTTATCGCTATGGCAAGACGGTAAACGCAATTTTCTACTTCGGAAAGAGATGCCGTCAGCTCTTTGGCCTTGTTGAATTTGAGAAAAGCCAAATCGAGCTGTGAATTCGAGCCGCGCAAACTATATTTCGGCATAATGCGATGTTTTTTTATTCTCACAACAGGCAGTTCTACACCCATAACACTGCGGTATGATATGTCAAGACCTTTTTCGATGGGGATCCCTTGGGCAACATTGTCAATAACCCCCATCGTAATATTAACTTTTTGCAATGCGGCAAATGCTTCGGCGTAAATAGCCGTGATTTTATCCCGCAGTGTATTTGCAGCTTCAACATACCGCATCAATTCGCGCGCAAGGATATTTCGCTTGCGATCCATCAGGTCATATCCTGTTTTCGCAAGAGCGAGGGATTTTTTTATTTTCAGAAGGTTACCTCTGGTCGGAAATTCATCGGTCATTTCAAATCAAGCCTTATTGGGGGTGTTGAAAAAGCCGCCCGCAAAAAATACTGCTCTTGATTTTTAGCGGTCTTTGTTTTTCAAAACCCCCTTATTAAATTTTTCTGTTTTTTTCGGGTCATAATATTCGTCCAGCATATCATCGTCGATTCTGTCTAAATCCTCCCGGGGAAGCAGACTGAGAAGATCCCAGCTCAAATTCAGGGTGTCTTCTGTTTGCCGTTCCTCGTCCTCTTGCTGCGAAAGAAAATATTTTTCAAAATATCGTCCGAATTCGATATATTTTTTGTCGGAAGAACTGAGTTCTTCTTCGCCGATTACTGTAGCCAGTGCGCGGGCATCAACTACTTTCGCGCAGCTCGCAAACAATTGATTCGCGACAGTTGCGTGATCCTTGCGGGTAAACCCTTCGCCGATCCCGTCTTTCATAAGCCTGGATAACGATGGGAGGACAGCCACGGGGGGATACAGCCCTTTACGGTCAAGATCAGGATCCAGCACGATTTGACCCTCGGTAATATATCCTGTGAGATCGGGGATCGGATGTGTCATGTCGCCGCCCGGCATAGTGAGAATCGGTATCTGGGTAACAGAGCCTGACGAGCCTTTTATTATCCCGGCTCTTTCGTACAGCGAAGCCAAGTCGGAATAAAGATAACCGGGGTATCCTTTGCGGCCGGGTATTTCATTTCTGGAAGAGGAAAGTTCGCGCAGTGCTTCAGCATAGGAAGTCATGTCGGTCAATATTACCAGGATATGCATTCCATGCTCATACGCCAGATATTCAGCAGCGGTCAAAGCGCACCGCGGTGTGATGATCCTTTCTATAACAGGGTCGCCGGAAAGGTTCATAAACATAATGGTACGTTCAAGAGCACCGCTTTGCTCGAATTGTTTCCGGAAATATTCCGCAACATCGTTGATTACGCCCATGGCGGCAAAAACTATCGCAAAGTTCGAATTTTCGGATTCTGTTATTTGTGCCTGCCTTACAATTTGGGCGGCAAGTTTATTATGACATAACCCGGAGGATGAAAATATGGGTAGTTTTTGACCGCGGATTAAGGTTGTCATTGCATCTATTGAAGATATCCCGGTGCGAATATAATTACGCGGATATACCCTTGACACAGGGTTTATCGGGCGGCCGTTTATGTCCGCATATTTTTGGGGATAAATCGAACCGCATCCGTCGATCGGTTCTCCTGCACCGTTAAAGGTTCTTCCCAGCATTTCCAACGATAAAGGCAACCTCATCGGGTTGCCTGAAAACCGTGTTCGTGTGTTTTTTAACGAAAGAGAAGAAGGTCCCTCAAACACCTGAACCACGACTCGGCTGCCTTGGATCTCGATTATGCGTCCTGTCCGTTTTTCGCCGGTTTCCAAACGAATTTGAACCATTTCCTCAAAGGAAGCACCGGATACATTATCCAGCACCACCAACGAGCCGTTTATTTCCTTTAACCCCAAATGTTCGATAGACATCCAATAACCTCTTTCCGAAAAATAAAAACTTCCCCGTCGTTTGAATTTCCCTTTATGCTTTACGGAGCGGATTCGTTATTCTTTATAAATTCTGATAATGGTTTTCCCTCGGATAAGTGAACTTTCGCCTGCTTGTAACGCTCCAGAATATCCGCCATCATTTGCCGTTGTTTTTCAATGACCACGAAGGCTTCACCTTTTTTGAAAGCGTTTTGCTGTAAAAAACCGGTTCGGATCATTTTTGCGATTTCGATGATTAACTTCTGATCGTCGGGCAGGACGTCCGCACCGATAAGCTTGACGATTTCCATTAACGATGCTTCTTCGGAAAGGATACTCATTATCTGACTGCGCAGGGATAAAAAGTCCTCTCCCGCGTTTTGTTCGTAATATTCGGATAAATCCTCCAGATAGTCGCTATAACTGGTGATCCAGTTTATCGCGGGGTAATGCCTCGAATAAGCAAGGTTTTTGTCCAATGCCCAAAAACAACGGACAAACCTCTTGGTATTTTGGGTTACGGGCTCGGAAAAATCCGCACCCTGGGGTGACACCGCACCTATCAGCGTTACGGAACCCTCCGTTCCGTTCAGATTAACTGCGTACCCGGCGCGTTCGTAAAATTCGGCAAGCCGCGACGGAAGGTATGCCGGAAAGCCCTCTTCAGCGGGCATTTCCTCAAGGCGTCCTGAAATTTCGCGCAGAGCTTCTGCCCACCGCGATGTAGAATCTGCCATAATTGCCGCATGATACCCCATGTCGCGATAATATTCAGCAAGGGTAACTCCGGTATAAATTGATGCTTCCCGTGCCGCTACCGGCATATTCGATGTGTTTGCTATCAATACCGTGCGGTCGGTCAGCGCACTGCCGGTACGCGGATCTTTTAATTTGAAAAATTCTTCGAGAACCTGTGTCATTTCATTGCCGCGTTCGCCGCATCCTATATATATGATAATATCCGCATCACACCATTTGGCGATTTGATGCTGAATCATGGTTTTACCCGTCCCAAAACCACCGGGAACTGCCGCTGTTCCGCCCTTTGCAATGGGGAACAGCGTATCTATCACGCGTTGTCCCGTTATCAACGGTCGCTTGGGCGGCATACGTTTTTTTACAGGGCGCGGACTTCTTATCGGCCATTTTTGACACAGGGTAAGCTCGGAAATCCTGCCGTTTGTATCTTTTATTTTCGCTACAACGTCGTCTGCGGCATATTTGCCGTCCTGCGCTGTCCAAATTATCTCGCCGGAAGAACCGGGTTTCAGCATACAACGATGAACTATCAACGGTGTTTCAGGGCATTCGGCATAAACGTCACCGCCGGTCAAAATATCCCCCTGTTTGCAAGTGAGCTTGACTTCGTACTTCTTGATTAAATCCAACGGGAAAGCGGATCCGGATGCACTTGCGCCGCTTTCGATAAAAGCCCCTCCGGTTTTTGCCATATCCAATAAAGGGCGTTGGATTCCGTCATAAATGTTGCTGAGTATTCCGGGACCGAGTGTTGCCGTAAGGGGGGCACCTGTCCCGGATACCGGCTCACCCGGGGAAAGCCCGGTCGCACTTTCGTATATCTGGATAGTGGTGTATTGATCATCAATTGCGATAACTTCACCCGCCAGCTTTTTTTTGCCGACATAAACCAGTTCGAGCATGGACAAGTCTGTTTTCCCCTTGATTTTTATTACCGGTCCGTTTATCGAGTGAATAGCACACATAGTTTAATACCTTTCAGTCATTCGGGAAAACTGCCCCGTCCGCTTATTCCAAAGGAGATGAGCGGGAAAAATATTTATTAATCGAAAGTTCTTCCGATTTTCGTTCCGCAAAATTTCTCCGCGCTTCTTCCAGTTTTGTATCTAACGTCAAATCTATCAAAACCGCGTTCTGCTTGTGTTCCAATATAAATCCGCCTATTCTTATATCTGTGTTTTCAATCATTTGACAATCAAAAGCAAACGCCGCTTTAACATCGTTTGAACGTTTCATGTCCCGTGCGTTCAAATATATTAACGCACCGTTCCACAATCCGCCCTGCGTATAATTTTTCAGCGTATCCAATGAATCCGAAAGATACTTTGAATATTGGTCGGTTTCACAAAACTTCAGCAGTTTCGCACGCACACTTTCAAAAAGTTCATCCTCGAGCTCACGCCGGAATTTCAATATTTCACGGTTGCTGTCAAGTTTTTTTATCGTGAGTCTTCGATCAAAATCCTTTTGTATTTCTTTTATGGATTTTTGCATTATACCGAATATATATTCAAGCTCGTCGTTTTTTGCGTTATCAAATGCGGCGGATTTTGTTTTTTCCGTGCGTCTTTCGATTTGCTCTATCTGTTTGTCAATATCTGCGAATATCATCTGCTCGAAACGTGCCATTTTATCATCATACAAAACCATAATATTTTCCATCCTACTCTAATTGCCCATTGCCTGACGGATATATTTGTCGATAATATCTCCGATTTGTCCGCTGCCGTGACGATCGGGTATTTCTACGATAAGCGGAAACTTTCGGGTTTGTTTTATGTCGTATACCTGATCAGCGCAGAGTGCCAGTAATTTTTCTGTTACCAAAACAATGCCTATTTCTTCATCTTCACACGCTATCCTGAGTTGATTGCTTGCCGCTTGCGGATCATGGGCTATTACACCCTCAATGCCCGCTAACCGCATTCCCATTTGGGTGTCGATGTTGTCACAGATACAAAAAAACTTCATAATACAAGCCATACACCAAAGTTTCACAAAACCCATGTGAAAATATGTCCGCACACGCCGACTTGGTTCCTTTCTGTTTTTTACGCACCCCGCATAAAAACCCGCCGGAAAGCCGGTTTGCGCGGAAACAGAGGTTAATTACTCAGGATCAAGACAGATATTAACAATCCGTACAAAGCGACGGATTCACCCAGCCCGACGAAGATCAGAGACTTACCGAAAGCTTTCGGATCCTCGCTGAATGCCCCGATAGCGGCAGGAGCGGCGGCGGCAACGGCTATCCCCGCACCCAGCGATGATAACCCTGTCGCAACGGCAGCAGCAATAAACCGCATACCGTTATCTGCAGAAGCTGTAGAAGCTGCAGAAACGGCTTCGGTAGCGGCTTGGACGAATCCCCCGATATTAAAGATAAGGGAAACGGCACAAACCCCAAAGAACCCGAATAGGTTAAACAACACCGCATACCTGACTTTTTTGCCTTTTATCCGCCCAGTATATATCGGGACAAGCGGACAAGCAAGCAGAATCACCGCAACCAAAGGGAGAATGTACAACATAATAAAACACCTCTTCTATTTTATTCGCTCAATATCGAACAATGCTCTAACGGGTACATACGGCTTACCGTCGCCGTCATAGAACCGGCTGAAAATCTCATAATAATGCAACCTTAACACTTGTATTCCTACAATTAAGCCCTCAAGACCGATAACAAAGATGTTGCCGATTATTATCACCGGAATACTACCTGTGGATCCTGCCATTTCAGACAATATCAATACCACCGTCATCATTCCCGCATGGCTTATGATAAATCCGCCTATGCGTAAAAACGAAACCGTGTTTGTAATAAAGCTTAGAACAAATTCGAACAATTCAAAAAATGCCTGTGCAATGAATCCGCCTACGCTGTCTTTCAAAAAAGGCTTCGGTTCTCGGTTAACCAGCTTTGCCAAAGGTTCGCGCAAAAACATGAGCACTATCGGGATCAATATAAAAGCGGTTATATACAGCGGGCTGAATAGATCTATGCCCATGAAAATATTCAGCGAAAAAGCGGTGACGATTGATGCGAAAAAGATCAAACCTGCGATTCCGTTGCTTGAAAAGACCGCACGTTCCGCATCTTTCTTTTTTATTCCCAGGAAGATATTGATACATATCGAAATTATAATAAGTACGATCCCTATTCCGACCGATGCCAAAAGCAAACGGTTCGCCATTCCGTTTTCGAACACGCGAACGGGACCGTCCGGCAGTCCCAGCGCATGATAAACCGGCTCGAGTAAACCTTCCAATCCAAAAACCGAACCGTATACACAACCGAAAACCGCGCTCGATATTCCCAAACGCTGCATTATTCTGCCCAGCGGTATTTTTTTAATCTTCCACAACAGCCATCCGGCAAGTGATATAAACAACCCCTGACCTAAATCTCCGAACATTATACCGAACAACAGGGTGTATGCCGCCGCCATGTAAAAGGTCGGATCCAGACCGCTGTAGTCCGGAAGACCGTACATTTCGACAAACATCTCAAAAGGGCGGGCAAACCGATTATTTTTCAGCTTAACCGGAACGGTCAGCCTTTTGTCCGAATCATCGGGATGCGCGGTACAGTTCACGGCTTTCAAGTTCTTGAATAACGCCGTAAATTCACTTATTCCGGATAAAGGCACAAAACCCGTTAAGTGGAATTTATCTTTGTATGACATTACATATTTCCGCAGATCATAGGTCTCGCTTAAAAACCTTACCTTAGAATATAGCCTGGACAAGTTATCCCCCTGCTCGGCGGTAATATTGTCAATTTGTTTTTGTAATCTTGATAATTGTTCCTGCTCTTTTTTTAAGGATTCATTAATACTGTTTATAGCGAGATTCGGGGTTCCGTGGGCAAAATCGGGTATATGGATACGTTCAAAATACAATGATTGGAATATGTCGTCCACCATTATAAGATTTGACTCCGGCGCGAAATAAACACCCCAGTAGAAGTTTTGATCGTAATCCAAAGGGAAAAAGAAGAAAACTTCGTTATCATAATAGCTTAACTTGAGATAGTTCTCCTCCGGCAAACGCCCGAATCTCATATGGACGTGCTTACACGAAAAAATATCATCGAAGTTTATATTGAGTTTTTCGTTGTGCTGTATTTGTTCGATTGCTTTTTTGCGCATATACATTTCGTTTTTAAGCACGGACATCCGTTCGTGGATGGACGACACCCGTTTTTCAAGCTGTAATAAATAATTTTCCGCCGAATCAATGTCTACGGAATTGTCGTTATGTTTTATATATTTTAAGGCGGTGTTTAGTTTTGACGATAACGACAATATATGGCTCAAAAGCTCCGGATAAGGATTTTCGCTTTTTAATAATTGAAAACACCGGAAATCCTTGCTCGATGCGCATACCGATTCCGGATGAAAAAGACCGCTGTCAAAGCAGTGCAAAATCGTTTGATCGAGGTCGGAGAGCGCACCTGTAATATTAACAAGAGCCATTTTTTCAATCGCCAATACCGCACCTCCTTGAAATGAAAATTTAAGAACAGGTTTTTCAACCTAAATTATCAGCATCTTTCTAATTTTTTCGGATTCTACTTTGTATCTTACACCCTCAATAATATTGAATATATTGTCAAGCTCGATTTTACAAAGAAAAATATAAGCATGGAGCGAGCTTACAGGATCGCGGGAAAAATAAAGCAGCTTGCGTGACTTTTGATGTATCTTGCGCATAACCGTATTTTCAATAAACCCTGAATCCTTTGATTGATGCAATAAATCCGTATACTTTTCCGGCAGGACATCCATCCAGGATTGCGCGGTCGCTTTCGGTGATGTTATATCGAATACACTGTCCCATTTTTTTTGGGATATTCTATAGTAGAACGGATAAATATAAGGTTTTATCTCGCTCCCGGAAAACCCGAACAGGTTTATCAGCCGATAAGCCGCTGTCAGATTCCGGGTTTCGATTTCCAGTAAATACAATTCTTTTAGTTTCTTTTTATCATAGTTGGAAACATTTTCATCTATAAAATCAAAAATCCGGCGGTAATAATATGTATACAGCGAAACTTCACAACCGTTCAGATCGATTTGTTTGTTGTTCCTATTTTCTTTTGGCTTATGATTTTGCAAAACATTGAAATATTCTGTGCCGGATAAAACTTTAAGCAAATCATCATAACTTTTTCCGTCGGCGAGCGCAAAAAGATCAAAACCTACGCGGCTAAGTAAGAACCCGGGAAGTCCCGATATGAAACCGCTGCGCCCGTTTTTATCCAGAAGAACGATAAATCTTAGTATTTCACCGATTTCCGCATTTATTATAACGTGTTCCGCCAGATTCTTTTTTGTGTGACCGTGCCGGCAGAGTTTTTCACTGACGATAAACAGGTTATGGTTCAAAAGCTGTTCAAGCTGTCCCCGGTGTATGTCCGTTTCGTTAATTCCGGCAAGAACGGCGGAATAAGCGGAGGAATGTTTAAGGTAAGCGGCTATTTCAGGCACGCTGGAACATCGCAGCATTTCGTCATAACCCCGGTGTGAAATGCGTTTACCGTGCATCACGCGGGCTTTTCCCGTTATGGCGTTGTTAGAAGCGGAAAGTGCTTTGATATTCAACATATCTCTTTTAATATCTCATCTTCCCATTCTTCACGGCAAGATGTGAATTTATCCCGTAAATATTCTTTTATTTCTTCCTGTTGCCTTTCGATCAGCGCGGACTGTTCTTCAAATTCCGATTGCCGCGTCAATTTTAAGTTTTCAATTTTGTTTTTAGATTTTCCTATAAATTGCCGCTTCATTTCCTTTATCTGTTCGTCGGTTTCAAGCTCTGATTGGTTGCGGTTTTTCCGTGCTTCGTTTATTTTTTGTTCAGCCAGGCGATCAATTGAAATAATCTTTTTTATAGTGCTTTCGGCATATTCACCGCTGACAGTATAGTCAGCACTGCCGGATTTATATTCTTTCAACCTAAAACCGCCCTTTCGTACCATTGAGAAATATGCTTACTACACTATAATATATAATAAGCCTTACGATGTCAAGATTAATTTTTTATTTTCCTGCCTTGTAATAATCCGGAGTTTTCCGCGGTATTAAACCAGGCGTTTTTTCATCACAAAAACATTCTTGTCTCCCACGCGCCGGTATTCCACCGAATCCATTATACTTCTGACCATAAATATTCCCAGCCCGCCGACCTCACGCTCCTGTACATCTGTGGTGATGTCAGGCCCGGTTCCTTCAAAAGGATTATACGGCTTGCCGTTGTCTTCAAAACTTATGATAATTTCATCGCCGGCTGTCAGGCGAATCGTCACACTGCCAATTTCGGGGCTATATGCGTAATTCGCAATATTCACAAAGATTTCTTCGACGGCAATAGAAATTTGCGTTCTCATTTTTACTGAACAGTCCGCTTTTTCAAGCCCGGTATCAACAAAGTTCATTAAAATTTCTAAATTTTCGGTTCTTGCTTCGGTCGTCAGTTCATTCATGCAATTTTATTCTCCCTTATAACGCAAAACAAGCATGGTAATATCGTCCGCCTGTTCCGCATTCCCGGCAAATTTGTCAATTTCGCGTTTTATTGATACGGTAAATTCTTTCAGCGGCAAATCAATATAGCTGTTCGCGGTTTCAAGTAAAAGCGGATCGGTGAACAGCTTATTTTCATTATTCACCGCTTCGGTTACGCCATCGGTGTACAGGAACAACTCGTCGCCGGGTTTCAGCGCAATTTCATACTGTGTATAACACATATCCTCCATACCCGCCAGCACAAACCCGGGATTCAGCTTCAACCACTCGAACCTCCTGCCGTGCTCCGATTGTGAATTGCGTATCAGCGGCGGATTATGCCCGGCATTTACATATGAAAATTTGCCGCTCGGTATATCAAGATACCCCATAAACGCCGTGACAAACATACCCGCATCGTTGTTTTCGCACAGGATGTTATTTACCGCTTCAAAGACCTCTTTTGGACTCTTGCCGTCCTGTGCGTTGTTTTTAATCAACGTCTTGGCTATGACCATAAACAGCGCCGCAGGTACACCCTTGCCCGACACATCTGCCATGACCACCGCGATGGTGCTTTCGTCAACCAAGAAAAAATCATAAAAATCCCCGCCTACTTCCCGCGCGGGCTGCATATCTGCATAAAGTTCAAATTCATTCCTGTCAGGGAACGGCGGAAAAACGGACGGCAGCATACTCGCCTGAATCTTTGCCGCCACATCAAGCTCCGCGCTGATACGCTCTCTTTCAGCGGTGACCTCCGTCATATTGTCTATATAGTCATCTAAATTCAAAACCATTTTCCGGAAAGCATCGGCCAATGTTCCCGTTTCATTGCGGATCTTTATCAAATTTTCGCATTGTGCGGCGATAAATTCGCCGTCTTTTTTGCTTTTACCGCTACTAACATAGCTTTTAGCGACATCAGCGAGGGATTCAATGGGGATAGTTATATATTTCTCAATATAACTCAAAACTATAACCGTAATCAGAAAAATTACCGTTATTGATGCCGCCACATATATATATATATGATTCCACATATTCAGCGGATCGTCGATAACACCGGACAAATCTATATACGCAAATACACCCGTCATTCCTGCCGGAACGACCCCCAGTAGTATGAAAATCAGGACAAACCTTTCGTTTAGCGTGATCGTTTTTTGTTTTTTACCCGATTTTATCCGCGTTATTAAGACGACGACGGGTATTCCCAATATCATGCCGAATACCCAATTGTTAAACAACACCATCAATGTCGCCGAGGAAAAAAACGGGCTCATTCCGAACGCCGAAAAAATGATGCCAAGCCAAACCGCCATCAGCATCGAATTAGTGAGAATTATAACAATATACCGCATCAGGTTTTTTACGTTGTTAAGCCTGAAAAACGGCGAACTATCCTTGCTGCGCATTTTAATGAACCGCCAGACGGCATAAGGAAATATGCCGTAAAAAAGCTGTGCCGGGAAACCCGCCGCGCATATGCGCAAAGAGTAACCCGACATTAAATCAGCTATAAAATTCCCCAAAGCACAACCCAATGCGCCCGGAACCCCCGTCATCAAACCCAAAACAGGGGTCAGCCCGGCAGCCGGGCGCATTTCAGTGACCTCCATCACCCGGAAAAACTCCCTGAACGGCATGGTCGCGGCAAAGAATAATACAGCGCAAAACACCGTGTTCAGAATATTCTTTTTCATTCTGCTGCACCGTCCTAACAAATTCCCGGATGTTTTTTTACAGTGACCTGATCCTTACGCTAATGGTCTTAACAGCGTATACTTATATTTGTTTTGCGAAAACTTAGTTCCGTTTTCCCAAATATCGTCTTCCGTGTTTACTTTGTTGTGTATTGTTCCCTTATCACGGGCATCAAAGAGTTGAAGATCTTCATAAAACCAACGATACACCCACAAGAAGCCGTAACTATAATAGTCGTATTCCTCTATGCCCATACAAATATAATCGGTACCCCACCATTTAAACTCTGCACCTGCCGCTTTTTTGTCAAACCCCGCATCCAATACATCGGTCTTTTTCGGATCGTAATTTGTATAGGCATCGGACATTGTCCCTCTGCCGTTTAAGTGATCTTTCATAAACTCGTTAAAGTTTTTGCCGCGGCTGAATCTGCCGAAAGCACTGTTGGCGTTTTTCAAAAAATCATTATTTTTCGGTATGATTCCTGCTTTATTATTGCTATTAGTAATGTTGCCGTCAAATAATCTGCCGCCATGACCATTGTAATAATACGGATTGTAACTCAGGTCGCCTCCATACATACTGTTTATACGCGGAATTCGGAGTACCCGGTCGTTGCGGACATTGAGGAACGCATAGCGTATTCCGTTTGAGTTCAGACCGACGACCACAGCATCCTGCGCATTTGATAGCTCATAGTTTTTACCTGGAACGGAGCTCTTTTGAGTAATATGTTGAAATTGCACATACAATGGATTTGCCGCAGCTTTCATTTCTAACCGTTTTGTCTGCGAAAGGTCGTCCAGCGCCGCAAAGTATTCCTTGTGGTCTACAGCGAAATATTTGCCGATGTTTACAGACGTTTGCCCGATTTCATCGAGCAGATTGTCCCTTAAGCTTTCCAGAATTTTTGTGTTTTCGGGATACATCGCAATGTTGGAGTCGAATATAATCGAGGTCAGCATGGAATACACCGCAAGCTCGTTGACCCACTGTCTGGAATAGTCCGTCAGAAGCTCCGCCACATTGTGCATAAAGGGTGTTTGGCTTTTAGCCAGCTTTGCAAAGCTCGCTGTCAGAGAGGCGGTTTTCTCTTTGCCGGCGCCGTCGTAGGGGTTTAACAGATGAAGCATTTGCTTGATGTGTTCATGCATACTATAAGCGGTGGTCGGCAAGCCGGGTGACGGCGACGTATAGGTCAGCAGAAGTTTCAGCTCTCTTTCAAGATGTTCCTCATCATTCGCGTTTACTATAATACTGTTGTATCTGTCAAAGAACAGCTTGAGCGAAACGTTTCTTGCCGCAGCGGCATCGTTTCTGTCATCGTAATCTTTCTGGTTCGCTGCCAGCATGATGTCCGCGCGTACCCCTAATACTTCCGAATGGATAGCTTCCAGCTTGGCGTCGATTTGGTCAAACCTCGCATTTATGATTTCAAGGTCAGATTTTCCGAAAAGACCCCAGCCGAAAATATCGTTGAGCATTTTAAACATTTGGAATGCCGCCACAGCCCCCTTGGCTATGTTTGATATCATTGCAAAATCCATGCTTGAGGACACGGCTGAGGTCGCGCCTTTGGCTGTAGTGGCTATTGCACCCGTGCCGGCGGCGGTTGCCGCTACCGAAACAGCGGAGCCTTTTACTCCTTCGAAAGCGCTGAGCATATTATTTTGACCGGCCATATTAATTGTCCTGGTCCAAGAGTTAATAGTGTCTGAGTTGACAATATCCGGGTTGTTTATAGCACCGCTCCAGGAGGTAGGTACCGCAGTTAAATTGCCGCCGTCATAACGCAATCCTGCGGTATTCGCAGCTCCGCTGAGTTTTGTGTTGGCGGAAGCAGGTGCTGAATTAACTTCGCTGTTCCCGCCCATTTTTTCAGGAATAGTTGACATTTTATCAAAGATTCCCACAGGGATCATCAAAGAAGTTTCAAATTCAGCTCTTGTTTCAAATAAACCGCCGGTTGATACCGAAGCCGCACCGTCTTTCGATGTTCCGGAAAGATAGAGCGTTCCGCCCATAAACGACCACTCAAATTTGGTGACCCTCAGCTCTGTCAATGCGCCGCCTAAGGTAAATGTCAGGTCGGGTTTTTCCTCGGAGTAATAATTGCTTATAAAGGAGATAACCGGATCTTTACCGCTGATAATAACCGTATCATCAAAATAAATCTCAGGAGCAACGGCATAAATTTCTGCGGTCAATCCGATTCTTCCGCTTTCAAAAGCATCCTGTTTGAATTCGATGGTTCCGGCTTCCCCGGTTTTTATTCCGCTGCCGATATTAAAACGGACGGTGGACGGGTCAATAATCTCTGCGCCGTCAACCTGAACTGCGCTCATCATGCCGCCGAAAGTTACATCTGTGGGAATAAAGTTTTCTGCCCAGGTATCGAAGGTCAGGGAAATATCCAGCGATTGGTTGCCGCTGCTCAGCGTATAAAGCGGAGTGGATTGGCTCACCTCGGGTATCCGTCCTTTTTGGATATCCACCGACAAGGGATACCCTTTTTCCAGCACATCCTTTGAAACGGTGAGAGTAATAGCATCAAATTCGGCGTTCTGTGCGGCGGTAAGCGTAAACTCCAGCGAATCCTTTTTTTGTGACAGGTTTGAAACCTTACCGTTTTCGGCACCGCCGCTGATTGTAATATCAGATGCGCTGACCTTGCGTGTGAAGCTGTCGTACAT
>WRKL01000030.1 GCA_009778115.1 Oscillospiraceae bacterium
GAAGAAATCAAGGAACGCAGGGCGCAGCTTATTAATGAGAAGCAAGACACAGCGGCGATCGAAAAACTAAGCGGAAGGATCGGAAATAAATATACCGTTATGGTCGAAGGGTACGATGAGCAAACCGGAATGTATTTTGGCAGAAGCCGGTATGAAGCCCCTGCGATCGACGGAAAAACATTTATTCTAAGCGGTAAGAGCGATAAGAGATTAAAAATCGGCAGCTTTGTTGACATAACCGCCCTTGAAGTGTTAAACTATAACATAGTGGGAAAATGCGATTGATAAAGGGGGACAATATTTGTGAATACACCCAACAAGCTTACATTGTTGAGGATATTATTAGTTCCGGTAATAGTATTCTTTTTACTTATGGATATTCCGTGTAAATATTTAACGGGGCTGACTCTTTTTATTATTGCGATTTCTACGGATTTAGCGGACGGGATGCTGGCGCGAAAAAAACAGCTTGTCACCAATCTGGGGAAGTTTTTGGACCCGTTAGCGGATAAAGCTCTGGTCTCCGCTGTGCTTATATGTTTTGTACAATTAGATTTGACAAACACCGTTGCCGTCATCATCATTGTTATTCGTGAATTTTTGGTTACCGGCATACGTCTTGCCGCTACGGACAAAGGTGTGGTGATTGCCGCCGGTGTCTTGGGAAAACTGAAAACAATAACTCAATCAGTGGCGATTATTATAATCCTGCTGTTGCAAACGATGTTTTCTTTTGATTTTCGGTTTATGCCGGAAGAGCTGTGTTTGATGAGAATCGGTGATATATTAATCTGGGTTGCGGCGGCATTGACGGTTATTTCGGGAGTTGAATATTTCATTAAAAACCGAAAACATATATTTGACAATGATGCTGCAAGATAGCTTTTTTGTTCGGGAAACAACGTAAAAACACTCGGGAAGGGAGCCTGAGCGGTGCGTAAGCTGTCTGGCATGGTCATGATTAAAACTTTGCATGACCGCAGCTTGGCGCATGGCGTGTTTGATGGAAATAGATATTCCGGTATATGTACGCGATGTTTTGAATATTTTAGAAAAAAACCGCCACGACGCTTATGTTGCAGGCGGTTGTGTGCGTGACAGTCTTTTGGGGAAAGAGCCCGGAGATTGGGATGTCGCTACAGATTGTGTCCCCGAAAAGATGATGGAAATTTTTCCGAATGCCGTACCCACCGGAATAAAATACGGAACGGTTACCGTTCTAACCGGCGGCGGTCCGGTAGAAGTTACCGCATTCCGTACAGACAGCGGATATTCAGACGGGCGAAGACCGGGCAGTGTTAAATTTACAAAAAATTTGTGTAAAGATCTCGAACGGCGTGACTTTACGATAAACTCGATAGCATATAATCTAAAATCCGGATTGATTGACCCTTTGGGCGGCGTTTGTGATTTGAAAAACCGCATTATAAGGTGTTCCGGCGACCCCAGCGTGCGGTTTGCTGAAGACTATCTGCGTATTTTAAGGGCGTTTCGTTTTTCGGCGAAGCTGGGGTTTTTGATAGAACCGGAAACAAAAAAAGCCGCTGTCCAAAACAAATGGCGGCTCTTGAAAATATCGGCAGAACGTGTTCAAAAGGAGTTTAATGAAATTTTATTGCGCTCCGGATATAAAGAACTGGACGATTTTTTGTCAGAATTTTCTGAGGTTTTGCTGCCGGAACTGTACGCCTGCAAAGGCATCACACAAAGGAACAATAACCACCGCTATGATGTTTTCGATCATATCGTTCGAGGTACGGCGGATTATACCGGTAACGACATCAAGGTAAAGCTTGCGATCCTTTTACACGATGTTGGCAAAAGTAAATGTAAAACTACGGATGAGATGGGATTAGAGCATTTTTACGGGCACGGCGAAATTTCTGAACAACTTGCAAAAAATATACTTATCCGAATGAAGTATCCCGGCGACGTGGTGCGGGATGTGTGCCGATTGATAAAGCACCATCATATTTTAATAGAACCCAACGAAGGATTCGCGAAAAAAATGTTGCGTGAATTCGGCAGGGAACAAGCGTTCAGGCTTATGGAATTAAAAATCGCGGATACAGGAAACTTGAAAGAAAGCCGAAAATGCTGGACAGAGGAAATAATGGAATGCCGAAAACTAATGTTCAGTATCATTGAAAAAAAACAGCCGTGCAGTCTGGCGGATCTGGCTGTTAACGGTACGGATATTATCAAACATTTGAATCTTGTGCCGTCCGAAAGGGTAGGGGAAATACTGGAATATTTATTGGATAGAGTAATAGATGACCCGAAGCTGAACGAGAAAAAAACGTTGCTGGAAATAGCGGCCGAAATACCGACCGTTTAGTTTTATGCGGTCTTGAACTCCTTATAGCCCGCATAGCCCGCATAACCTGACCCGTATAATACAACATTCTCCTGCGGCGGCCGAAAAGAGGGTGCGTTTTTGGAAGCCCGAACAAAATCGGCTTTTTTCGGATTGTTTTTTTATGTTAACTCCTGCAAGTATTTTTTTGCCAGATCAATCACGTTTTGCGGCAATCCTGCCAGTGCCGCCACATCTATGCCGAAACTGTCGTCCGAGCCTCCGGGTACGATCTTATTAAGGAACGCGAGTGTTTCACCCTGACGTACAGCCGCCGCATTGTAGTTTTTCACGCGTTCGAATTCGCATTCGAGTTCGGTCAATTCGTGATAATGTGTGGAGAACATGGTTTTGGTTCCAACATCGGACAACGCAAGTTCAACGATAATTGCTTTTGCGATGGACATTCCGTCAAAAGTAGAGGTTCCGCGGCCAATTTCGTCCAGGATAATAAGGCTGCGCTCAGTACGGTTATTCAATATATATGCAGACTCTCTCATTTCCACCAAAAAGGTAGAACGTCCCCCGACCATATCGTCGGACGCGCCTATGCGGGTAAAGACAGCATCAACAACAGAGATTTTCGCTTCGCTCGCAGGCACAAAACAACCCATCTGAGCCATTATCGTTATCATTGCCACTTGTTTCATATAGGTTGATTTTCCTGCCATGTTCGGACCTGTTATAATGTTTACACGGTGCTTGTCATTATCAAGTAAGCTGTCGTTTGGAACAAAAGGTTTATCCAAAAGTTTTTCCACTACGGGATGACGGCCGTTCTTAATAACGGTTTCGCCGTCGGTTGCTACGACCGGGCGAATATAACCGTTTTCAGCCGAAACAGCGGCGAAGGAGCAAAGCATATCCAACATACCGACAGCTTCGCTTGTAAGCTTTATTTTGTTCAAGTGTTCTTTTGCAAATTGCTTGATTTCTTCATATATTTTATTTTCAAGCTCGATCAATTCGTCCCGCGCACTGTACAATTCAACTTCAAGTTCTTTCAGCTTTACTGTCGTATATCTTTCGCAATTTAACAGGGTTTGTTTTCGTTCGTAATAATCAGGAACTTTGTCTTTGAAAGAATTCGGCACTTCTATGTAATACCCGAAAACCCGGTTATGTCTGATTTTCAATTTAGATATTTGCGAAGTTTCTCTTTCCTGCGTTTCCAACGCCGCCAACGCGCTTCCGCCGCCGAGCGTTAATGCGGAAAGCTCATCTACCCTTAAGTTATATCCCTCTTTTATGACACCGCCGTCTTTCAGGACAGAGGGAGCATCATCGCGGATAGCATTGCTGATAAGACTGCGTACTTCTTCTAATTCATATATATTGCTGTCAATCCCGGTTATTGATACGGCGGTGAAACCGGTTAAAAGCTCCTTGATCCCGGGCAAAACCGTAAGGGATTTTTCCAATGCTTTCAGTTCCGGTGGCCGGATAATACCGGAATCTATTTTTACCGAAAGCCGCTCTATGTCGCACACATATTTCAGTTTTTCGCGTATTTTTCCGCGTTTTACAGTAGCGTAGAAAAGCTCGTCCACCGCAGACAGCCGCGCTTCAATTTCAGGGATTATCACAAGCGGTCTTCCGATACTGTGATCAATAAGGCGGTGTCCCATTGGAGTTTGCGCCCGGTCAACGACCCATTTTAAACAGCCCGTTTTTCCGATTCCGGTCAGGGGTTTTAATAGCTCGAGGTTGCGGCGTGTGTTCACATCCATATCCAAATATTGTTTTCCGTCATGAAATTTTAAAACAAATTCGCCGGTTTTCTTTCCCGCTTGAGTATAACTGACATATTCGAGCAAAACACCCAGAGCCGCAGCCGCAAGCGGCTTATCTTCTATTTTTAATTCATCCAAGGATTTTCCGCCGAACGATTCGGTTATGACCGGCTCGTAATAACTCCGTTCATATTTTTCGTTATCAACAAGTTCGCCTATACATTTTATGCGTTCTTTTAGGAATTTGTCCATGCCCTTAATCGAAACGAGTTCGTCATTAAACAGAATTTCGACGGGGGAAAATTTTGATATTTCGTTAATGAGCAATTCGGCTGTGCTATTGCCGGCATCTTGATTTTGTGTTATTTTATGTTCGCTGATATAAATAATGCCGGTAGATATGTCGGAAAAACTTAATCCCAACCCGTGAGGCTGTAAAAACAAACTGCATAAATAGTTGTTTTCGTCCTGCTCAAGCAAACCGGAATCTATAACAGCGCCGGGTGTAACGATTTGCACAACACCACGTTCCACGATCCCTTTGGATGCCGACGGGTCGGAAAGCTGGTCGCAAATAGCGACTTTGTAGCCCTTGTTCACAAGTTTCATCACATAGTTGTCCCGCGCATGGTAAGGGACCCCGCACATAGGCGCACGCTCCCCGCCGCCGCTGTCCCGTGCAGTCAAAACTAATTGTAATTCTTTGGAAACCAGTTCTGCATCCTCGAAAAACAATTCATAAAAATCCCCAAGACGATAAAACAGCAAGCATCCGCTGTATTGTTCCTTGATTTTTTCATATTGTACCATCATAGGTGAAAGCTTCTTTTGCATTGCTAAACCCATTTCTCATTACAAAATCTGTCGGTAAATAAAGGTTTTTAACCGCACCCGTTGCAACCCGAACAGCCGCTGTGAGCGGTTCCGCCGCCGCAGGAAGATACATCGCAGGTTTCGGGATCTGCGCCGTTCATCGACATGATCAGGATACTGTTGATCTGTTTCATTAAACCATTGAGTTCATTTTTGGCGGCGGTGTAGTCCGCCATGTTCGGATTGGACATAATTTTATTATAAAGGGTCATTATTTCTTTATTCTTTTCGCGTTGTTCATTTTCTTCAAGTTCATCCGAACCGACTTTGCGTTCAAAATCAATCTTCTTAAGATTAAACTCGTTTATCAAGGTTTGCAGTTCGATATCAAGATCGTTTCTTGCCTTTGCTTCCTGCGCTTTTTGATATTCGTTTGTTTGTTGAATTTTTTTACCCAATTCCCGGGCAAGCGTTATTGTTTCCATAATTTTTTCTCCTCAATTTCTTTTTGCAAGTCCAGCATTTGCATAAACCAGCGTGTTTTTTCTTTTTTTGAAATTTTATCCTCCAGCCCTGCGGCGGCGGTTCCGGCTCTTGCGGAATATATAAAGGTGAACAGCGACTTGAAACGCACCTTTTTTATCAGATCCAGTGTACTGAGAAAATCTTCATAATCTTCGCCCGGAAAGCCAACGATAATGTCACTGGAAAAAGTTATGTCAGGTATCCTCGAACGCGCATATTCGATAATTCTCAAATACTCGCCGGCAGTATATTTGCGGTTCATGGCGGCAAGAATACGGTCACTTCCGCTTTGTACGGGGAGATGTAAATGTTTGAGAACTTTATCGCATTCGGCTATCGCATCTATCAAACCGGGATATGCATCCTTGGGATGAGATGTCATGAAGTTCAGGGTGAAGCGGCCTGTTATATTATTCAGGGTTCGCAAAAGCTCGGGAAAGCCGTACCCTTCATCCGGAGATTTATAAGAATTAACGTTTTGTCCCAGCAATGTGATTTCCTGACACCCGGAATCCGCAAGCTGCCTAACTTCGTCAACAATATCGGTTGTGCGGCGGCTTCGCTCGCGTCCGCGTACATAAGGCACGATACAGTATGCGCAATAATTATTGCAGCCGTACATAATGCTGACCCATGCTTTTTTATCATCGTCGCGGCATATGGGCAGGTTTTCGGTTATTTCCCCGGTGTTTTGCTTTGTGGAAAACAACCGCTTTCTTGTTGTGAGCAAGGTATAAAGCATTTTGGGAATATCCTGTAACGCATCGGTTCCGAAAACAAGATCCACATACGGGTAACTTTCCTTGATTTTTTCTGCTATGTGGGGTTGCTGTGTCATACAACCGCACAATGCGATTATCATGCCCTTTTTTCTTTGTTTGTATTCCTTTAGTATGCCTATATGTCCATAAACCCGGTTTTCGGCGTGTTCGCGAATAGCGCAGGTGTTATACAAAACTAAATCTGCATCCTTTGCATCATTGCAAAAACCGTAACCCACCGTGCTGAGTATACCTTTTATTTTTTCACTGTCGTTCAGGTTCTGCTGACAACCGAAAGTACGCACAAAAGCCAACGGACGACGATTATAATATCTTTGCGCAACCGATTCGGATGCTTTGCTGATATATTCCTTATACATTAGACCTCCTCGAAAATCACTTCGCAACGTTATGATCTGTGTTCATACATCATTTTAATTCACGAGGAGGCCTATTGTAATCGTCCGATATTTTCTTCAGCGTTGCCGTAATCGTAGTGTTTCCTAACTGCTTGAACACCCTTGTTATTTCGCACAGGGCTTTTGATTTGGTTTCCCGGTCAGAAAGCGCATAACCATAACAATCAAGCGCATTCGCAAACATAGACTTTTTTTCGTATATTTCTGCCGCGCGCAAACAAATATTTCCGAATTCTTTTATATACGGTGTCTTTTCGTAACCGCTGATCCAGCCGGAAAGTTTGACGGGCGCAAGTTCTTTTAACCTTTTTTCCTCTTTTTTACTGTTTGTGTCTTTTGCAGCATACTCTGTTTTTACAACATCAAGCAGATCTGTCATTTTGTCATATACCGTTTTGTATCTGTCATACATTTCGTCCGCTTCGGTTTTTAATGAACCCTCGGCTTTGTCCGCAAGTACCGATAATTGCTGCAGGAGGACTTTGTCGATATGACCTGCGCGGAAAACATTATTTATTTCATACATAGCTTCTTCCAGCCTGTTTGTAAATATTTGTGCATAAATGTAAAAATAAAGCTCCGCAAGATTTTTCGCGTTCGCTCTCTCCATTGCAATGATTTTTTCATATAACCCGTTTTCCAGACAATATTTTGCACGCAAAGTATACATATCGTCAATCATGGCTGCTTTTGCGAATTCGTCGGCGCGCTCAAGTCCGGCTAAAAAAGCGATTAGCGGATAATTGCGAATTAACGCAAATGCAAGTGATACATCAATGTCCGTATCTGCGAAAGGTTCTTTGGTGAAATAAGCTTCGAGAACTCTTTCATACTGCCGTGCAAGATCTTTGTTTTCGCGATAAAGCTTTTCATTATCCGCACAAATTGCAGCCAATAATATTGTTTGCGCTACAGCCTCTTTATTTTTTTCGATATCTGTTTTTCTTGCAACCGCTATCGCTTCTTCATATTTTCCGTATATTAATGGCAGAAACATATAATCTCCGACCGTAGCTATTCCCGCTTTGATCCGTTTATCGAGATAATACGCATGGACATCACGGAACCCCTCCAGCCTTGTGCCCCCATAAAGGATATCCAGATCCCGTTGACTTTTTATATCGAATTGGCTATTAAGAAAAGCGGCAACATCGGCGGCCGGCAACCCTCTTATACTGCAAAGAAGTATGCTTAATGCCTCCGAGACTTTGTCCGGAATAAATCGCGGGGAATTTAAGGATTTAACAACGTATTCCACAGCGGCGGTGAGGTTGCCGCGTTGGAACGACGCTTTGGCGGCCTGATTGAGGATTTCAACCTCCGCTTCTTGATAAGAATCGTTAAAGCCTGTAATTTTACCGGCTGCTTCAAGGGCGGAATCTATATTTTCGAGTAATTGCTTTTCATCCAAATCAAAATGAATATTATAATACAAATCAATCGTTGCGTGCCCCGGGTCGGACTTCAAATCTTTTTTAAAAATATCAACGATTTTATGCTTAAGTTCCAGCCTACTGACATCACTTCGTCTATCGGCCGCTGACTTAAGCATTTTATAAAATCTGTCGGCAAAACCCACCCTGTGCAGATCGCAAATCTTGCGGATAAGCTTGGGTTTTTCTAAAAGCAGTTTGAGATTGCGGATCGCTTCATCCGGATTATTGGAATGATAATATTCCCGAACGAGATATGCGTAGTATACATGCTTCATTACGGGATCGGGTTCGCTTTCTTTGGCTTCTTCAAGCAATTCAATATTTCTGATCAGCTTTGAAGACGCTATTTCCCGCTGGTATCCGCTGTGGTTCAAGATCAAATCGTCATCAAGGCGAAGACTTCGGGGTCTTGCGCCGTCATACAGGGGAAACTCGTGGATTTTGCTAACAAAACACAAGCCGGGTTCCGCTCGGAGTATCCGGCATTGCATACTTTTAAAAGTTATCGTGCCGTTCTCACGCAACTCATTTCTGGTGGCGAAAATTGTTTGAACACGCGGATTTTCCGTAAACAGCTTTTCCAGCGAAACGCGTTCCTTTGTTGCCAGTGCCGGAACAAACCACTCGTCCGCATCCAAAAATAATATTATGTCCCCGGTCACAAAGCTCAAAGCATAGTTCCGGGCGGCAGCGAAATCGTTTATCCATTCGAAGTGTTCTACCCTTGCGCCTGCTTTTTGTGCGATCGCTACGGTATCGTCGGTGGAACCTGTATCTACAACGATCATTTCATCGGCAACATCCTTAACGCTGTCCAGCGAAAGGGGAAGATTTTTTTCTTCGTTCTTTGTAATCCAAAGTGCGGAAATTTTCATACCCATTGCTCCTTACAAGCTGCCTGTAATTTTTTTCGAGAAAATCAAAGTTTTACAAGCTGCCATATTAACTTTGTCTGCATTATTATAAACTATCCGTATGATAAAAGCAATACTTTGTCTTATTTTGAGTTCCCATGTGAGCTTTTCGGTTTTTTACCCCAAACGAAATCGGTATTTTAAGCAATAGACCTCTTCGGGAATTAAAACGTGATGTATGAACGCAAATCATAAAGTTACGAAGTGATTTTCGGGGAGGTCTAATGATAATTATAGATTTTCGGTTCTGTTTAACTAATGAGGGGCGTTAAAAAAGCAAAGCCTTCTAATAATAAAAAATTGTCCGCAAAAACAAAACCCGCCTACAGAGCGGATTTCGTTTTAGACCGTCCTACGAATCTAGGCACAAAATAAATTATTGTGTTGCCTATTGTTGTTCTTCGCGCATTTTCGCAAAACATTCGCTGCAATAGACGGGGCGATCCTCACGGGGTCTGAAAGGAACTTTTGCTTCTTGCCCGCAATTCGCGCAAGCTGCTATGAACATCTCCCTTTCACCGCGTATCGCATTTTTCCGGTTGTTACGGCAGGTTTTACAACGTTGGGGCTCGTTCACAAAGCCTTTTTCCGAGTAAAATTCCTGTTCGCCCGCGGTGAATACAAATTCTTCCCCGCAGTCCTTGCACTCAAGGGTCTTGTCTTCAAACATTTGCTATACCTCTTCTTTGGTTAAAATATTCGCCCCAGACGGATTCGCACCATCACCTTTGAACATCACAGCATCAAGAACAACACTGTTTTTACAACGCTCTGCTAAGTTAAGCTATCGGGCATCATATATTGCGGTATTTTGGATTATTACCGTTTTTCCCTAAAAAACAACAATCATCCGGCAAACTTGTTAACATCATACTATGTAAAAATTGATTTGTCAACCATTTTTTTAAACATTTTTTAGATTTTGTCTAATAATTATATAGATGCGAGTTTTTATCTTCAATTTTATGTCAATTTCAATTATTGTTATTTGCTCCCAGCGACGAATAATTATCAAAATAACCCTGAACCAATACGATGGGGGTTCCTTTTTCACCGGATCCGCTGATAAGATCACATAAGCTTCCCAGCAAGTCGGTATATTTTCGCGGGGTCGTACCCAAGCTTTTTCTGCCTGATTTATCCGCGGCATTCAACGCCGTGAGCAGTGCTTCTTTCAATTCGCCATCGCTTTTACCCTGAAAATCGTTATCCAGCAGATATTTCAGCTTAACCTCATTAGGGACACCCTCCAATCCCGGAGTAAAAGCAGGAGAAACCACGGGATCCGCCAACTCCCATATTCTGCCGGTAGGGTCTTTGAATGCGCCGTCGCCGTAAATCATCACTTCGATTTTTTTTCCCGTTTTTTTGTATAACAATTTTGCAATTTTGTCAACGATCGCCCGGCAATCCCGGGGGAATAATTTGATGCTGTTTTCGGTTGCGGTGTTCGAGCCCAAAACACCGTATTTTTCGTTATAACCGCTCCCGTCTACGGGACTTGTTAATATTTCATCAAGTCCGAACACAGTTTCGGCACCGGCTTCTCTTAATAAACGTTTAGAGCGAAAACGGGTATGCACATCGCAGCATAATATGTTTTTTGTGTATTCCAAAATCTTGCGGGCATCGTTAGCGAACAGGATCTCGATATGGCTGCCCAAGGATTTATAATACTCCACATAATCCATATTGGTGTATATATGACGGTTTTTATAGCCGAAAATTTCACGGTACTTTTGTTCGGAAAGAACATCGGTGTACGGATTTACGCCGGATTTATCCAATGCTTCCCAAGGTATAAGTTCATTTCCGACTTCGTCTGCGGGATAAGAAAGCACAACGTAAAGTTTTTCGCAGCCCTTTGCTATTCCTTTCAGAATATTACCGAATCGGTTTCTGGACAGAATCGGAAAAACTGCGGCGAGAACCCCATCCGGGAATTTTGCGCATATATCCCCGGCGATCTGCTCGCAATTCGCATAGTTTCCCTGTGCGCGCGCAACGACCGCTTCGGTAACGCCCACTACATCACGATCGTGAAGTTGGAAATTTTCCTCGCGTGCGGCTACCGAAACACAATCCGCTACTATGTGCGCCAAATCGTCGCCCCTTTGTATTAAAGGAGCGTGAATACCTCGAGCTGTCGTTCCTATGGTTCTCATTTTAAAATGAAAAACTCCTATCTATCCCCAATTTTTATGACCGCACAAAAACACATAACGCCGCGCAGGGAACTACGCAACGCCGTACATGAGCCATACCCCGAATAGAGTTATTTCGAATCTATGTTGAATCTCTTTTTAAATCTATCAACTCTGCCGCCGGTGTCCACAAGTTTCTGACGTCCCGTGAAGAACGGATGGCATTTAGAGCAGATTTCCACACGGATGTCCTTTTTTGTCGAGCTTGTAGATACAGAATTTCCGCAAGCACAGGATATGACGGTCGGTTGATAGTCCGGATGAATTCCTTCGCGCATTTTCAATCTCCTTTGCAATGGAATATTAAATGTAGGTTACAACGCGGTTTCCATTGTAGCATACTGAAAAATAAAATGCAACCATAAATTTTCAGAAATATTTTTGCTGAAAAATCATTACAGCCGTCAGAGCGAAAACGGAGATGAGTTTTAAAAATTCACCTGAAAAACAAAAGATAGTGTGTCTGTGACTTTTATTGAGATTTCGGGAGTTGGCGAATATTTTTATAAAAGGGTTGATTTTTTATAAGAATTGTAGTTTAATTAATGTTGTAAAACTGCACTCGGAAAAGATATTAATACCAGGCCACCCCGAAAATAACTCCGCAACGTAGGAACGGAAGATTTTCCGTTACACGGCGTTAATTTATCCTCAAATATCCATGGTATTCTCGTCAAAATTGCCTTGTTTGACGAAAAATCATTTGTATTCATACATCACGTTTTAATTCCCGAGGAGGTCTGTCTTATGTATGTCATTTTGTTTTATTTTGCTTTTTCTTGTTTATCATCAGCATAATTATACCTGCCGACATAAGCACAAATCCCAGCGCTGCGGTGGGCAGAAACAGGCAAACGACGATTCCGGCAATTAGAAGTATGGTTTGCGTTATTTTGTTAATAGTCACACGCCATATACCAAGTTGAATGAAAATACATGGATCAACTCGGTTCCTTTCTTTATTCAATGATTTTATTTTGATGTATCCCATATGCAATATACGATTTTTGAAGATGTCCTCATCATATCATGCGTTCGCAATAAAAACAATCTGTGTTTTCAGTAAGAATTTCAGGTGGTTTTTTCCATAAATCAAGGATAATACTAATCCCACATTAAAATCATCGTTTCAAACTTCGTTCGTTATTCGTTTTTCTTAAAAAACTACTCACTCGTTTTCAACGGTTTTTAAAATGGGATTAGTATAAAACGAGGGAAGTTAAACGCCCGTTGTTTTCAGAGGTATGTTTTAACGTGTTAAACCGCTTGTTTCTTCCGTTTGAATAAAAATTCGTTTCGCAAAAAATTGAAGGATCGGTTATTAGATTTCCTCGAAAATCACTTCGCAACGTTATGATCTGCGTTCATACATCATTTTAATTCCCGGGGAGGTCTATCATATTATGCAAAGAATCAATATCACAAAAAATGACAGCGGGCAAAGACTGGATAAATTTTTACAAAAATCTTTTCCGCTTTTGGGTAAAAATCTCTGCTATAAAGCTATCCGTACGAAACGCGTAAAGGTAAATAACCGCCGGTCGTATGCGGAGCAATTTTTACACGAAGGCGATATATTAGAGCTTTATATAAACGATGAATATTTGATTCGCAAACAAACCGGCTGCGAAAAATCAATACACAATGCCGGCTCTGACTGTGCGGACATTATTTTGTATGAGGATGAAAATATTTTAATAGCGGACAAGCCGCAGGGGGTCCCTTGCCATAGCGGAGATAAAAAGCTGGCTGATAATCTGATAAACAGACTGCACGCTTATCTTTACGGCAAGGGCGAATATGGTTCGGATACCGATTTTTCTTTTAAACCCGCGTTATGCAACCGGATTGACCGCAATACATCGGGGTTGGTTATACTGGCGAAAAATTCCGCTTCTCTGCGTGAGATTAACGAAAGGATCAGAACCCGGCAGGTCAGAAGATTCTATTTATGCCTTGTGCAAAGTGTAAATTTACCCGAAAAAGGAAGTTTGAAAAATTATTACCGCAAGGACGAAACCGCAAACAAGGCTATCGTAAGGGAATATGCCGGAGAACCGGAAAACGGCGAAACTACCGTTGAATGTAAATATCATGTTGTAAGAACTCTGGGAAATATAAGTCTGCTGGAAATTGAGCTTATCACAGGGAAATCCCATCAGATCCGTGCACAGCTTGCGGCAGCGGGAGCTCAGATCCTGGGCGATGTAAAATACGGAGCGTGCCGATCAGACAAATCCGGATATAAATATCAAGCGCTGTGCGCATATAAACTGGTTTTCGATTTTCAAACCGCCGCCGGCGTTATGGATTATTTGCGCGGCAGAAGCTTCGAAACGAAAAAAGTCCCGTTCAATAACATACTGCATGACTAGAGTATGAAAAATAACATCTAATTGAATAATTTCGTTGTTTAAGCAAGTCCGTCAAATCGCAGCATTTCGACGCGAAAACGTACTTAACAATTGACAAACACGGCGAAAGGGAATATAATTAGGAAGACTTGAAAAGTAGGGAATATATGTCAGTCTGCGCGGTTCCGCGCGGCGTAGGTACGATGCTTAAGGAAATTGCGGCTATTTTCCGCCGGGTCAGGTTTCGTAAATATTTTAAATAATAGCGGGAGGATTTTATAGATGAAGAATTTAGTTGTAATATTATCGTTAGCATTAATCATTGCCTTAACAGGATGTACCGGAGGATATATGAATTCACCTGAATCGGATTATCAGGAATCAAAAATAGAAATAAGTTTACCTGAAGAAGAACCGTCATCAATTATTGAAGAATCATCGGAAGAAGAAAGTTCTAAGGAGAGTTCAGAACTTGCAAGTTCAAAAGAAGAAGATACCCGTGAAGAGATGGTTTTTACAGATAAAGCAGTAGAATATGAGGTTAAAAGAATATTAGAAGAAGAATATGCTTTAGATAAGATATATGTCGAAGATATGAAAAAATTAAAAAAATTGTCGTTTTCTGAAGAAAAAGTAAGCGACTTGAGTTTTTTAAAATACTGTATCAATTTAGAAGAATTAGGTTTGTGGAATACAAAAACATCGGATTTCAGCCATATCGCATATGTTGAGAATTTAAAAGAATTATATATATCTGACAACACGGTAAATGATTTAAGTTTTTTAAAATCCTTGACTAATTTAAGAGAACTTTATTTAGGAGATACCAAAACAACAAACATCAGCGATATTTCGTATTTGAAAGAATTGCGATATTTAGAGTTGGATGATATTCCGGTAAAAAATATTAACGCACTCTCTTCGTTAAAAAAGTTAAAAGAATTAGGTATTCATGATATTCCGGTTAAAAATTTTAATGTGCTTCCTTTAATAAAATCATTGGAAACGTTATCAATTAGGTATGTTTCAATTACTGATATTGACGAAATTTCTGCGTTGAAAAATTTGGAGACATTGAGATTATCCAGCATTCCGATAGATAATATAAATTTCATTATACCGTTAGAAAAATTAAATATAATTGAATTGTCTAATACAAATGTTATGGATATTTCGCCGCTGGCTGAAACAAAAAGCAAATTGAGACATATTAATATTTCAGATTCAAAACTGGTGGATATTTCGCCGCTGGCAAATTACAAATTATTAAATGGGTTAGATGGTTTAAATTTAAGTGATAATAGGATAAAAGACTTATCGGCATTCGGGAAATTAAAGAAAACACCTACAATCGGGCGTATTGATTTATGGAAAAACAGAATTAAAGATTTTGAGCCGATGAGAAAAATATTTGAAAAATCCTACAAGTATCTTGAAGCTAAATACAAAAACTATGAACAAGGAGCTTTGTGTTATGCTTATTATGAGGAATATTTTTTTGAATATTTAGACGACGATCCGGACGATCATCCATTATTGAGAGACTATTTTAATTTATAATGTGAGCATATCTAAAGGCATAACAGGGCAACAGCATTTACTTTTCAGCGAGGGCAGCTTATGGTAAACTAAGCTTGGTGATGCAAAATGGAAATAAACAAGCTAAAATCAGAGTTGCAAGGAATACAGGAA
>WRKL01000031.1 GCA_009778115.1 Oscillospiraceae bacterium
AGTAAGATAATTATTACATACTTCATATTTTCCTCCTATTGCTGTGAACGCTTTGTGTAGTAATAAACCACACTCTTTTTTGAATTTACAACGACAAGGGTTATAAAACATAATAACACGAGGTTTACGTTGTGTCAACGTGAATCTCGTGCATTTGTGCGAAAAGCTTTCCTCTCCTTTATTATAAGGTAGAGGTGGTGTTTTTATGGATTTCGGGAACAAATTGCGAAGATTGATAGAAGAACGAAATATAACTCAAAAACAGTTGGCAATAGAATTAAATATCGCACCCTCTACCGTTGGCGGTTATGTACAAAATAAAAGCGAACCGGATTTTAACATCCTAAAAGCTTTGTCAAAATATTTTAATGTTTCCGCCGATTATCTTTTGGATATGCGAATAGGAAAAGCTGTTACATATAAAGAAGATGAATTGCTCCGCGTGTTCCGATCGTTATCCGAAGAACAACAAAATGTTTGTATAAAACAATGCAAAATCCTGTTTCTCCTAAACAAAAAATAAATATCCGATCCACACAGATAAGTTTCCAACGACGGCGGTTTTCAAAATTTCAATTATTAGACCTACTCGAAAACCACTTCGCGACGTACACACGGTGTTAATTTATCCTCAAATATCCATGATATTCTCGTCAAAATTGACTTGTTTGACGAAAAATCATCTGTGTTCATACATCACGTTTAATTTCCGAGGAGGTCTATTTTTTGTACAATTCAAAATCCGGAATGCTGTAGGAGAAATTCGTTGATTTTAAAACATCCGCAGCAAACTCGGGATAGCTTTTTATTACAAGACGGTTCAGTGAGGGAAAAATTTTACCTTTCAGGAAACTTTCATTTAAAGCTCTCAACGCGTCCGGAAGTGCTTTGTTTTCAAAAACCCGTAAAGATTTCCCCTGCTTTTCCAGCACGGCGACCGGCAGCCCCGCTTTTATCGCTACCACTGTCCCGGGTACGCGCGCAAAGCTTCGGTCGGGTGAATGAAGCAAATATTTTCCCCATGGCTGATACGGGTCGATAGCCGGGATCCATATAACATCAGACGAAGGATTTTCAAGCGCGGAAATGACGTTTTGAAAATCTTTTTCTTGTGTTGAATTTACGAATTGTGCGCCCGACAAACCTTGGACAAAATAGCCGCGCCGCACCTGACCGGTATATTCCTTAACCCGGAGTAATTCCAAAGAGGCAGTCCATGAAATATCCGTATTTCTTACAGTTTCACGGCATACTATCAGGGTTTTGCCGAAAATGCGTTCGAGCTGATGTTCGGCAGGAATCTTTTTTAACGGACGGGATATATCCCAGCGCCCGGCAGTCATCGTCATAACCCGTGACTTTACCTGCCGTCGGAGCGGAGCGGTGCTTGTTTTATCTTTTTCCATCCATTGTCTTGCGGGAATAAAACTGTCCGCGTGTATCAGACCTTTTTCCATAAGGCTAAAAAGCACGCCGTGTATTTTGCCCGGATATACAAGACCTGTCAGCGCAGTTGTAAAACTCGCGCCCCGCTTTGTCAGCGCATCATATATTATCTGTTCATCGCAGTTCAGATCTTCCGCAGAGGGAGTTGCGTCCCAATCTATATCATCGTAAAGGAAGAACCCCAGTTCGGTTTGCTCAGTTTGAATATTTTTTGTCATATTCCAAAAAACGGTGCCGTTTGCGAGAGCGAGATCCAGCAGGTTTGGTCTGTAGCTGCGGATGCGGGACGGAAGAAGAATGTTTTCCCACACCGCCGGCGGAAAACTCAATCCGCATAAATCTTTTATGGCTTGTTCGGTTTGTTCCTCGGGCGATATGTGCCGGGAACGCTGCCCGGGTGCTTTCGCTTGACCGAAAACGAAAGAATGATTTATCAGCGCATCAGCGAAATTTTCAGGCGGGGACGTGTTTATTTGTTTTCTGCGTGCTGAAATTGTTGCCCTCCGCGCTCTCTCGTACAGATCGGCGTGATAATACAGACCTTCGTCTTGTACAGCGGCTCCGGATCGGCATAATTTTTCCAGCAATTCAAGAGCGGTTTGATCCGGTAAAAAATATCGCTCGGAAATCTGTTCAGGGTATAATGCTCCTTTATAACGCAGGGCGCGCCGAACAATATTCAATCTTGCGGTATCACGGTCGGCATCCGTAACGAACGGTGTTCCCGTAATCCCGTCTTGAAAATAATTTTCTTCTTTAACCGGCGGATGCGCACCGAAATCCGCTTGATTGTACTCGTCCGTATGTTCGGCGGCAATCCACAGCCCCGGTTCAATATACCGTATACGGTTCTGTCCGGCGAGAGTTTCAAACCATTCGATCGGCACGTCCGGTTCGCCGGCTATCAAATCGCCCTCGATCATCAGCAGGGAATGAAGCTGTTTTTCGTTTTCGGGCAGTTTCTTGTTTTCAGACACTACAGCCAGCTGCTCGGATGCCGGTTTGATTTTTTGTACCTCGTCCAGCGCGTCCTGCGCTGCTTGGCTGATATTGCCGGTAGTGGGGAAATAATTATAAAGCAGTTCCGCTTCCGCCTGCCTTCGTAAAGGCAAGGACAAGGGCGATGGCTCGTCGTTATAAATTTCCTGTATTTTTATCAAGCCCGAATCTATTCCCGTCAGCACAGAATTCAATCCGTTCAGATCCCAGTAGTCCTCCATACACTCACGCCGTGTTTCGCGGATAAGCGGATGCTCAGGATGCTTTACGATAGAGTCGAGCATTTCGGCGCTTCGAATCCGCTGAACCCATAAAGGCTGGCGTTTACCTTTGCGTGCGCCCATCATCAATGCCCGATTGGCATTATACCTGAATGTCATGTTGAAAACCGGGGTGGAAAACAAAATAGCTTCCAGGATTTGCCGGGAGTTTTTGCCGTCTATCATCCGGACAAGACCGCGGGGGAATTCCCGTCCGCTGTTTGACATAAGTAAAATTCCGTCATCGTCATCGTATTGCCACGCTTCGCTCCCCGTCACTCTTTTCGCTGTTTCCTGCAATAATATTCCCAACGGTTCGTTTACCTTTTTGCCGAAAATTGAGTGAACCATCAATTGGTGCTCACTTGAGTCGTCCGAAAAATGCTCAACGATGATCGTGCGGTCGTCGGGCAAAACTCCGGTTGCCTTTAATTGCCGTTCTAAAAAGCCCGCCGCAGAAAATGCCGCCGTATCGTCCAATCCTAAAGACTTTAATTTTTCGATCAACAAGTTCTTGCTTTCGGTTTTGTTTTGATCGTTTTCTGTTTTATGCAAAGAATCGTTCCAAATTTCGGATATTTCACGGGTTATTTTACCGAATGCTATTCCGGTTTGCATTTTGCGGGCCAACCAGGCGTGCCGCCAAAAAGGAGGACGGGCGCCCTCGGCGGAGGATTGGGCTACCGTAACGGTGTCCTTATCCATTTTAACAATTTTCCACGCGAAAGAACCCAGCAGGAACTTGTCGCCCACCCGTGATTCAAAAACAAATTCCTCATCAAGTTCGCCCAGTTTCGCGCCGTTTTCGGTTTTGACCGCGAACATACCTGTATCCGGAATTGTACCGCCTGCCGAAACCGCAAGCATTCTGCTGTATGTATCACCCTCAACCTTGCCGTTTATCCTATCATAAAGTATACGGGGACGGACAGGGATATCCATTTTGTGTTCGTAATCTCCGGCGAGCATGGACAGGGTAGACTTAACATCGTTACAGGTCACGTCTTTGAAAGGGTATGCGTGTTGTAAAATCTCCATTATATCGTTAATATCATATCCGTCGCCCGTTGCCATAGAAACCAAATGCTGTGCCAGAACATCTAAGCATAAACGCGGCGGATCAAGCTGCTCTACATTGCGGTCAAGAGCGGCTCTTGCGGTCAAGCCGCAGTATAAACCCTCGGCTGAAGTGCGGGGGAACATATACATAACACTGGTTCTTCCGGGATTGTGTCCCGCGCGCCCTAGCCGCTGCATAAGGCTCGAGATCGTGAAAGGGCATCCTATTTGCAGCACACGGTCTATGTCGCCTACATCAATTCCCAGCTCCATTGAGGAAGTTGCACACAAAAGCCGGAGTTCGCCGTTGCGCAGCTGTGCTTCGGTTTGCAAACGCTGTTCTTTAGATACACAGCCATGATGTGTACGGGCGAAATCCTCTCCGGCTATTCGGTTGACATAATACGCCAGCTTTTCAGCGTACATACGGCCGCCCACAAATGCGATAACACTGTGTGTATTTTCGCACAAGAAATATACGGAACGTGCTATGTCGTGCCATATCGTACCCTGTGAAGGCGGGCGCGGCAGAAGATTTCCGGGCTCTGTGCCGGTGGAAGACGGGGACAAAGGACTAACTACAACTATTTCGATTTTTTTCTCCATAACGGGAGCAACTACGCAAACATTACCGTCCTCGATCCTGCTTGCCGTCAAATATTCCGCCGCAAGCTCGGGCGGTTCTACGGTTGCGGATAATCCCACGCGCTGAAGTTGTTTTCCGCAAAGCTTGTCAAGTCTTGCCAGCGTGAGCATCAGGTGTGCGCCGCGTTTTGATTCTATCATGGCGTGAAGTTCGTCTATTATCACATATTCGGCGGTACGGAGCATAGCCTGTCCGGACAGGCTGGTGACCAGCAGATACAGTGACTCAGGTGTGGTTATCAAAATATGAGGCGGTTTTTTCAGCATTTCCCGGCGTTCGGAAGCGGAGGTGTCGCCCGTGCGTATCGCCATTGAGATACAACCCTTTTCAAAAGACGATTCCCCGTTATTGATCTCTCTTTGTAATATACCGTTTAGGGGTTTCTTAAGATTTTCGCGTATGTCGCCCGCCAGCGATTTCAACGGAGAAATATATATCAGTTTGAGTTCGGATTTTAGCTCGCCTGCCCGTGCTTTTGCCTTGAGCCGGTCGATGAACACCAGAAATGCGGACAACGTTTTACCTGTTCCGGTAGGTGCGGAAACAAGGGTGTGCGCACCCGAAGCGATCGCCGGCCAGGCTTCGTCTTGAACCGCAGTCGGTGTCCCTATTGTTTCTTCGAACCATTGTTTTACTGTATTATCGAAAATATCAAGAGAATTATTCAATATCTCACCTTCTGAAACTAAAAATCAAATTTTTATTTCTAAAAAATTATAACACGGACACAAGAGGAAAACAATGATATTTTTACACCAAACCTTTTTTCAAGGCAGTTGGTACGCAGAAATATTAAAAAACTATTAATATTTTTACAGGAGTTTTATGATACAATATTTTATGTATGAATTAATATAAAGGGGAACGAGCGGTATGGAAAATATAAAAACAGCGGTACAAAAATTTGAAATGTTGGTAAAAGAGCAGCTGGAAAGGGTGGAAAAGTTAAAATCACAAACGGATTTTGTCGATTATAAAAGGCTGGATAAAATTATAATCGGAGTTTGCGGCGGCGACGGGATCGGTCCGGTAATAACCGGCGAAGCAAAACGTATCCTGGAATTTTTACTGAAAGAAAAAGTAAAAAACGGGAAGGTTGTATTTAAAACAATAGACGGTTTGACGATCGAAAACCGCGCAAAAGCCGGTAAAGCGATACCCGACGATGTTTTGGCACAGTTAAAACAATGTCATGTTATACTCAAAGGACCGACGACTACGCCGCGGCAGGGAGATGAGTGGCCTAATATTGAAAGTGCGAATGTCGCTATGCGAAAAGAGCTGGATCTGTTCGCAAATATGCGCCCGGTTAAGGTTTTGGATCAGGGGATTGACTGGACATTCTTTCGTGAAAACACCGAGGGAGCATATGCTTTGGGCTCCAAAGGGATGCACGTTACCGAGGATATGGGAATAGATTTTACCGTCACCACTACCCAGGGTACACAGCGTATCGCCCGTCTTGCCTATGAATATGCTAAGAATAACGGTAAAGAACGGGTTTCGATCATAACCAAGGCAAATGTTGTGAAAACCACCGACGGTAAATTTTTAAATTTGTGCCGGGAAATAGCTGAAGAATATCCTGATATTATTACGGACGACTGGTATATAGACATACTCGCGGCAAAACTTATCGACACCAAGCGCCGCACAGACTTCAGGGTGTTTGTGCTTCCCAACCTCTACGGCGACATAATCACGGACGAAGCGGCTGAATTTCAAGGTGGAGTGGGCACGGCAGGTAGTGCGAACATAGGCAAACGTTATGCTATGTTTGAAGCGATACACGGAAGCGCACCCCGGATGATGGAAGAAGGCAGGGGAAATTACGCAAACCCGTGTTCAATGCTGCGCGCATCCGTAATGCTGCTGAACCATATCGGGGAACATCCGGCGGCGGAAAGGCTTGAGAACGCACTGGATAAATGTATGTATACGGAAAAGAAGCTTGAAATAACCGGACGTACGGGCGGTGCGACCTGCACGGAGTTCGGCGAATATGTGATTAAAAATTTATAAAAGAGGTTTACATACTATGAAAACAGGGATAATCGGCATAGGAAATATGGGCAGCGCAATATTAAAATCTATGTTATCGTCCGGAGTTTGCGATGCAAAAAACATAAATATTTTCGATATAAACGAACAAAGTCTGGAGCCGTTCAAAAATACAGGGGTGGTTATCCACACATCCGGAAGCGATGCGGCAAGAGCGTCCGATTGTCTTATATTGGTAACAAAACCGCAGAATATGCGGGAAACTTTGTCCGGGATAAAAAACGGTCTGCGCAAAGAAACCGTTATCGTGTCCATCGCGGCGGGTTTGGGCGAGGATTTTTTTACAAAAGCGCTGGGCCGCAAACCCAAGCTGGCATTGGTCATGCCGAATACCCCGCTGCTGCTGGGTGAGGGTGCGACAGCGTTGAGCAAAGCGGGAAGAATCAATGACACAGAATTTGAATATGTAAGGAAGATATTTGCGTCAAGCGGAAAAACCATCGTTTTTGATAAAGCACAAATGAACAGCATTATTGCGCTAAACGGCAGCAGTCCTGCGTTCATATATTTGTTTGCGAAAGGATTTATACAATACGCGAAAGACGTTGGATTGGACGAAAAAAGTTCGCTGGAACTGTTTTGCGCGTCACTAACGGGTGCGGCCTGTATGATGACGGATTCAGGGCATAATATTGACGAGCTGATAAAAATAGTAAGTTCGCCCGGAGGAACCACGGTTGCGGGACTAAAAACGTTCGGGGATGCGGACTTTACCGATATTGTTGTAAAAGCTTGCAATTCGGTAAACCGACGGGCACAGGAACTTGCGCAGGAGTATAGTGATTAGGGATGAACGATTACAACAATTACGCAGCAGAAAAAAGCGCATTGCGCAAAACGGTTTCCATTGTTGCCGGGATAGCCGCGCTGTTCTTTTTTTTGGATAGGTTTTCAACCCATATTTTTCATGTTTATAATTTAATATCCGACGATCTGTCGGATCTGTCTGAATTGGTTTTTGGCGACCGGCGGTTTTTTGTTGCGTTCCTGTCGGTATTTATACACACCATTTGTCTTTCGGTGTGTATAGTGCTGGCTCTTACTGTGTTGCGGCAATGGGAACATTTCAAGTTTTCTATGCGTAAAATAAATTCGCCGAACTTTGGAAAAAATGAAAAAAACAGCGAGCGGCACACGAATCTTACCGTTCCGGCGGTACTCATATCTATAGGGATGTTGTTCACAAGCGGGACGATTGCCGGACTTTCCGGAAACATACTGGGTTGGTTCGGTATTACCCTGCCGCAAAACAGAAGTACGGGAACTTACGACGGGATATTATGGCTTATATTTGAGCTTGTTGCCACGGCGGTAATACCGGCTCTGTTTGAAGAGGCGTTGTTCCGGGGCGCGGTCATGGGAAGCTTGCGCCGTTTCGGAGACGGTTTCGCGTTGTTCGTGTCTTCGGTTCTGTTTGCGCTGGCGCATCTTAATGTGGGATTGATGTCGGTGCTTAATGCGTTTGTCTTTGCGTTGGTGCTGGGTTATTTCGCAATAAGGACAGGTTCGCTGCGCATCGCTATGCTGATGCACTTTATGTTCAATCTTGCCGTTATAATACTCGAGCGCGTACAATGGCTGGCGGAAATTGATTTTACCCAAAACCTGACCGGCTCACAGGGGACGAATACACTCTTCTCCCTGCTTATGCCGGCGGTGGAATCCGTGACGAATGTGTTATATTATGCTTTTGTCCCGTTATGTTTGATTTTGGGGATCGCAGGTTTGGTGATGTTTTTGCGGCGCTGCAGCAAGCCTTTTGTTCTTAACGACAACGGCTGCCGTGTTCCGCTCTATGATAGATTGAAAGTAACCTTTGTCAGTCCCGTTATGATGTGTACCGTCCTGTTTTTTTCCTCAGTTATAGTATATAATATAATTGATGCTACGATCCGGAGAATTGTGGGAGAAATGCAGATATGACGGAAAAGTATATGCAAATTGCAATAGAGCAGGCGAAACAAGCGGGTATTGCGGGAGAATCTCCGGTAGGTGCAGTCATTGCGGCTGACGGAGTTGTCATATCCCGTGCTTATAATCTGCGTGAAAGCAGACAAAGTGCAGTCGCACACGCAGAGCTTTTGGCGATAGAACGCGCTTGTGAAATCACGGAAAGCTGGCGGCTGCCCGGCACTCAGATTTATGTAACGCTCGAACCGTGTCCAATGTGTATGGGAGCGATTATCAATGCCAGAATAGACCGGGTGGTATTCGGCGCATATGACCCAAAATCGGGAGCGGCAGGATCTGTGCTAAACCTGAACGATTATCCGCTTAACCATAAGCCCGAAATCGTCGGGGGCGTGCTGGAAACCGAGTGTGGAGCATTGCTGACGGAATTTTTTAAAAAAATAAGAAAACTTGAAAGGGACTGTTGAAAAAGTCGCCCGCGATGAGTCGCCCGCAAAGATATTGCTCTTGATTTTTAGCGGTCTTTGTTTTTCAACACCCCCTGAAAAATAACGATAAAGAAGAGGAATTATTGTTATTATGAAACTCGGAATAACAGGACTTCCCAATGTGGGGAAGAGTACACTTTTCAACGCCGTGACCGGCGCAAATGTTCCGGCGGCGAATTATCCGTTTTGTACTATAGAACCGAATGTCGGGGTAGTGAGTGTTCCCGATCCGCGGCTGGATAAACTCGGCGAAGTTTTTTCTCCCGAAAAGCTGACTCCTGCGGTTCTTGAAATTGTGGATATAGCAGGGCTGGCAAAAGGCGCGGCACAGGGCGAGGGTTTAGGAAATAAGTTTTTAGCCGATATAGCACAGGTGAACGCTATCATCCATGTAGTCCGCTGTTTTGAAAACGACGACATAACCCACACACAGGGCGGTGTTGATGCGGCGCGGGACATAGAAATAATCAACCTTGAACTTATTTTTTCGGATATAGAATCCATATCCCGGCGTATAGAAAAATTGAATAAACTTATCAAGGGTGACAAAAGCCTGCAAACGGACATAAATCTGCTCGAAAATTTAAAGCGGCATTTGGAAGAAGGATTTCCGGCGCGGACTTTTGATTTCAAACGTGAGGAGCTGCAAATAGTATCCGACATCCGGCTTTTGACACTCAAACCTGTAATATATGCCGCGAACCTGAGTGAAGCCGATTTCAAAAACGGTGTAGGGGATAACCCGAATTATCGGACGGTTTGTGATACAGCAAAAAAAGAAAACGCCGGAGTTCTTGAAATTTGCGCTCTTTTTGAAGCGGAAATATCCGGATTTTCCGGTGATGAAAAACAAATGTTTTTGGAAGATGCAGGTTTAAAAACATCGGGGCTGGACAGGCTTATAACCGAAGGATATGTTTTGCTGAACCTTATATCTTATTTCACCAAAGAAGGAGTAGAAGTCCGGGCATGGACTATACCCAAAGACACCTTAGCACCGCAGGCGGCAGGCAGGATCCATACTGATTTTGAAAAGGGTTTTATCCGTGCCGAGGTTGTATCCTACACGGATTTTGATTCCTGCCAATACTCCATGACTGCTGCCAGGGAGAAAGGTCTTATCCGTTCCGAGGGCAGAGAATACGCGATTCAGGACGGGGACATAGTGTTGTTCAGGTTTAATGTTTGATTCAAATTTTTGAAAGTTTGTTTTTTAGAACCGCCTGAAAGGGATATTTGTGAGAACATATGAAAAATATAGATAATTTAAAAGCAGGCATTCCGCCCGGCGGAATACGGGATATTTTCACGGTTAAGGTTTTGGTTTGTTATTTGCTTGGGGCATCGCCGCTGCCGCTGAACGAAAATCAACTGCACCAGATTTTTGATGCCAGCGGAATGACGGATTATTTCACCCTCGCCCAAACCTTAAGCGAATTAGAAAAATCCGGACATATAGTGACCGGTAACGGTGACGGCGGCGAATATCTTTTGAAAGCTTCCGGACACGAAGCCGCTGAGGAGCTGGGGAATATCCTCCCTTTTTCCGTAAAAGAAAAGGTTTTGAAAGCTGCCGCGCAAATAGCATGGACAGACGGCCAAAGAGGGGAGATTGAATGAAAGTACTTGTTGTGGACGGAAACAGTATAATCAACCGTTCGTATTACGGGGTACGTCCTCTTTCAACCAAAGACGGAACACCCACTAACGCTGTTTTCGGTTTTTTAAAAATTTTAAATAAAACTGTAGAATCGGTGTCGCCGGATTGCGTTGCGGTTGCCTTTGATCTGCCTGCTCCGACTTTTCGTCATATAAAATACCCGCTGTATAAGGCACAGCGTAAAGGAATGCCGGAAGAACTGGCGGTGCAGCTGCCCATAGTTAAAAGGTTTATAGAATTGCTGGGTTACCATATAGTCGAGCGGGAGGGATACGAAGCCGACGATGTGCTGGGATCCTTTGCGAAAATGTGTGAAGAGAACGGCGGCGAATGCTATATCGCAACAGGGGACCGGGACAGTTTGCAGCTGATTGGGGATAACGTGACGGTTTTGCTCTCGACCAACCGAGAAACTATAATTTATGATGAGGGTAAAATAATCGAAACCTATGGCGTAAAACCTAAAGAATTGCTGGAAGTAAAATCTCTTATGGGTGACAGTTCGGACAACATTCCCGGTGTTAAAGGCATCGGCGAAAAAACTGCGCTGGAGCTTATCGTAAAATATAAAAATATCGAATATATTTTTGATAATCCGGAAAAGATCGAAACCAAACCAAAGATAAAAACACTGCTTTTGGATCCAAAAAGTAAAAAAGATGCGTTTTTAAGCCGTGAATTGGCAGAAATATTTTGCGATGTTCCTATCGGGGATGCTCTTGTCGGGGACATTCTAGGAAATTACCGCACCCGACCGAGAGATTCCGCCGGACTTCAAGAAAAACTGATAGAGCTGGAAATGTTTTCGTTGCTTTCGCTTTACGGTCTAAATCCCGTTCCGGTCATAACGGAGAACGCCGAAACACACAAATTTGATGTGATACAAAATCCCGATATCGAATCGGCGAAACTTAAACTGGAAAAACGGTCTTCGCTGGATTTTATTACGGAGTTTGACAGCACCGTGCCGCAGGTGTCCCGGTTGCAAATAAACGCCGGCGATATAATTTATGATATTTCCGAAGATGCGGAGCTTGCGTTCAGGCAATTGATTTTAGAAAACGAAAAACCTAAACGTACCCGTGATGTCAAAAGCCTGTATTTGCATTTGAATAAAACCGAAGCGGATATAACCGGGGTATGTTTTGATTTAATCCTTGCCGCTTATCTCGATGATCCGGCAGCAAATAATTATACTGCCGCTACCCTTGTGCCGAAATATCTGCCCAATACAGTGTTTGAGATAAACAGAGCCGATGAAACAGAGAATGCAAGTATGGAATATCTGGAAATTTCCGCACTGCCTGCACTTTGCGGCAAGCTGGAAGAAAAGCTCAAAAAACAGGGTATGTCAGAACTTCTTTGCAAGATAGAATTACCGTTATCCAAAGTTTTAGCTTCGATGGAATATGAGGGGTTCTTGCTTGATGTGCAAGGAATAAACAGATTCGGCAAAGATCTGGAATCGGACATATCGGTTCTCGCAGAAGAAATAAACGAGCTTGCGGGTCAAAAATGCAACCCGAATTCTCCCAAGGAACTGAGCTATACTCTGTTCGAAAAGCTGGGATTGAAACATGGGAAGAAAACCAAAATGGGGTTTTCCACCAACGCTGAAACATTGGAGAAATTGAAAAACGCACATCCTATCGTGAATAAAATATTAAATTACCGGCATCTTGCCAAGCTTAATTCGACCTATGTGACGGGTCTGCTCAAGGTAGCCGGAGAGGACGGGAGAGTCCGCACCTATTTTAAACAAACCGAAACCCGGACCGGACGTATAAGTTCCGCTGAACCGAATTTGCAGAATATCCCCGTGCGTACAGAACGCGGAGCGACATTGCGGGAATTTTTCATAGCACCGGAAGGGCGTGTTTTGCTCGATGCGGACTATTCCCAGATAGAGCTGCGTATACTTGCCGCTGTTTCCAAAGACGGGCAAATGATAAGTGCGTTTAATGAGGATGATGACATCCACGCCATTACCGCATCCGAGGTTTTCTCCATACCCCGTATGATACTGCCTGACGAACTCCGTACCCGTGCGAAAGCGGTTAATTTCAGCATTGTTTACGGTATTTCGGCCTTTTCATTAGCGAACGATATTTCGGCAACAATAAACGAAGCGAAAAAATATATCGCGAAATACTTTGAAACCTATCCGGGTGTAAAAAAATACATGGATAATATAATAATAAAAGCAAAAGAAGACGGGTATGTTTCCACCTTGTTCGGTCGCCGCCGTCCTCTTGCGGACATCAATTCGTCCAACCATATCACGAGAACCGCCGCTGAACGGATCGCACTGAACACACCGATACAGGGAACCAGCGCAGACATTATAAAAATAGCGATGATAGGATGCTATAACCGGCTCAAATCAGAAAATCTTGATGCGAAATTAATTTTGCAAATACACGACGAACTGATAATCGAAGCTTCGCAGAAAGATGCGCAAAGAGCCGCGGAAATATTGAAAGAAGAAATGGAAAACGCCGTAGAATTGCCGGTAAAACTGAAAGCCGATGTGCTTTCAGGCAAAAGCTGGAAACAGGCGAAATGATTTATTAGACTTTCTCGGGAATTAAAACCGTGTGACGGGAAATCTTCCGTTCATACGTCGCGAAGTGGCTTTCGGGGAGGTTTATTAAGAACCTGTTGCGGCAACCGATTCGCAGCGGACTTTAAAGTGAAATATTCCGAAAAGCAAGACCTCGGAAAATTTGTAACGTTTTGTTTGCTTGCGAACTATGCTTTAAATGCAACCTTGAGGTAAAGATGAAAAAAGTGGAATGTGAAATATCCGTTGTAAACAGCGACGACGATTTTATAAGAATATCAAAACTTGAACGTGTTTGCTTTTCCGATGCGTGGAGCCTTACATCGTTTTTGAACGAAAAGAAGAATCCGGATTCGGTTACGCTGGCGGCGAAACGTAAATACAGTGAATATAAAAACGACGGTCTGCCGATTGCCGGATATGCCAATATACATTTTGTATATGGTGATGCGTATATCAATAAACTTGCGGTAGCTTCTGAATGCCGAAAGCAAGGCATCGGAACGGCGTTGTTGGAGAAAACGATCGAAACCGCAAAAGAGAAAGGCTGCGGCGTTATCGTGCTTGATGTCAGAAAATCAAACTATAATGCGAGAAAATTTTATTTGAAGCACGGATTCACCGAAAAAGGCAAACGAAAAAATTTGTACCAAAACCCGGTGGAAGAGGGAATTGTAATGGCGTATTGTTCCGGATCGGGGGAAACAGCGAATTGAAAATTTTGGCGATAGAAACATCCTGCGATGAAACCGCGGCGGCACTTGTGCAAAGCGGGAAAAAAATCGAAATACTTTCAAATATTGTTGCATCACAAGCAGAAAACCATGCGGTATTCGGCGGTGTAGTTCCCGAAATAGCATCCCGGCTGCACTGCGAAACGATCTCACAGATAACGAATAAAGCGTTAAGCTGTGCGAATTGTTCTTTTACAGAGGTAGATGCAATAGCCGTAACTTTCACACCGGGACTTATTGGTGCTCTGCTGGTAGGAGTAAATTATGCCAAGGGTTTATGTTTCGCTTTGGATAAACCCTTAATTCCGGTAAACCACATAAAAGCGCATATCGCCGCGAACTATATCAACAGGCCCGGGTTGAAACCACCGTTTTTGTCGCTTGTTGTGTCCGGCGGGCATAACCACATCATAGAAGTTATTGATTATACAAGCTTCAAACTAATCGGAAGAACCCGGGATGATGCCGCCGGGGAAGCTTTCGACAAGGTGGCGAGGATGCTGGGGCTGGGTTATCCCGGAGGTGCGGTGATAGAAGCAGCCGCGCACGGCGGTGACAGACACGCGAACATTCTGCCGCACCCGAAATCCGGAGCCGGTCAGTTCGATTTTTCTTTTTCCGGATTAAAAACAGCCGTACTCAACCTTGTTCATAATTGTAAGCAGCGAGGCGAAAAACCGGATACAGCCGGGATAGCCGCATCATTTCAGGAAACCGTATGCGAAATCCTGACCGAAAAATTTTTCGCAGCGGCAAAAGAACTCGGATATACAGAGCTTGTATTGGCGGGAGGTGTTTCGGCTAACCAACGCCTTCGCGAAAGAATGACCGAAGAAAGCGAAAAAACCGGAATTAAACTTTATTGTCCGCCGTTATATTTATGCGGTGATAA
>WRKL01000032.1 GCA_009778115.1 Oscillospiraceae bacterium
AAGACGGCAGAGATTACCGGATAGAGTTCACCAACGCTTTTTTGGATTGTTCTGAACAGGGCGGCGGCTTACCTTTAGGTTTACATCCCGATCATGAGGGTTATATTTACGCATACGGATTGAAATCATACCGGGGATTTTTATTGTATAAGTTCCCGGTTGTCGCAAGATTTAAACCCGAAGCATTGGAGGATATATCTAAGTGGCGGTTTTTCGATGGTACCGACTGGGTTGAAGATATGACAAAATGTGCCGGTATCGAGGATGCGGAAGACGGAATGGTATCCAGTGAGTACAGTGTCACATATATGGAGGAGGGTCCCTTTGCAGGTAAATATGTTATGACCTTTACGGAATTTACGATGTCAACACAAATTTCAATAGCAACAAGCGATACTCCCTGGGGGCCTTTCAGCAATAAGCATGATAAAAAAATCGTTTATTATTGTCCGGACATTATTTCTATCCGGGAAGCTAACCAAGACCGGGATGTTTACGCGTACAACGCAAAAGCACATCCGCATCTTTCGGCAAAGGATGAATTGTTGGTTTCCTACAACCTTAACTCCATGCGTTTTGACGATAGGGTATCTTTCGAAAGTATTCATCCCGAATTTATAACAATTTTCACAATCAAGGACCACGCGGAAACAATCAACCCTCCGGAGGTTTTTTTGCCCGACCCCAACACCGGTTCAAAAACTTTTATTCTTGACTATTCTCCGCTGATTGATGTTATTGATATTATTAATACCGCCGGAATATTTACGGAAGAAAAATATACGCTGCGCAGCTGGATATCGTTTCAATCCGAACTGACAGCGGCAAAAACTTTATTAAAGTCTTCCGTTGCAACCCAAGCCTTTATCGACACTACGGCGGCAAGGTTAAGACAGGCAATGACCGCCCTGATCGAAAGAGTTATCGAAAACGCAAACGGCTGGACGAAAGAGGACGGCAAAGAATTTTATTTTATTAATAATATCCTGCAAAGGAATGTATGGACAGACGGTGAAAGAGAAGTATACCGCACAGATTCTGACGGTGCGAAAATAACGGGTACTAAGTGGATTACCGTTGACCGGTCGCAATATTATTTAATGAACGGCATATTACAAATAAATAAACTCATTGCATCCGGCAATAAATTCTATTATGTAGAAAGAAACGGTGCGAGGGCAGAGGGTACAAGGTGGCTGACAGTGGACGGCAAGCAGTACCGGCTGGAGAACGGCATTATACAAACCAATAAATTTATAAAGGTTGACAGGAAACTTTATTATGTGGACAAAAACGGCATACAGGCATCCGGGACAAAATGGATTACGGTTGCGGGGAAGCAGTATCGCTTGATAAACGGAGCCGTGCAAACCGGCAGATTTATCAAGGCGGGCGGGCGGCGATACTATCTTGACAAAAACGGCGCACGGGCAGAGGGCACAAAATGGATTTCCGTAAACAGAAAACGCTACCGGATAGTAAGAAGTGTTGTGCAGACCAACAGATTTATCACCGTTAATAAACGGCGGTATTATGTGGATAAAACGGGAATTATGCGAATAAATACATGGATCAGGCATAATAAAAAATGGTACAGAACAAACCGAAAAGGTGTTCTTATTACCAACAGGATCGTGAAAATAAACGGTAAAAAATATAAATTTGATAAAAACGGAAAAAGCAATCGGTAAAAAGGGGAATATTTTATTTGTAGATTATGAACTGAGTTCATGGAAGCATATGGATGATGAATATACCCCGTCGAAATATTTCAAATATTAATGAATTTGATTGACATTACTTACAAGCAATGTTAATATATATAAAGAAACCTCTAATAATGCAAATTGACGGGGAGGGACTGCCTGATATGAAAAAATATAGAGTGGGTATTATCGGAGCTACGGGTATGGTCGGACAACGATTCGTTATGCTTTTATATAACCACGCATGGTACGATGTTAAAGTGCTTGCCGCTTCTTCAAGGAGTGCGGGGCGTACCTACGCCGATGCTGTTGGAAATCGCTGGGCTATGGAGAGCCCGGTTCCGGATAGCGTAAAGGGTATAACGGTTCTGGATGCTGAAAATGATTTTGACCGCATTGTGTCCGAAGTTGATTTTGTTTTTTGTGCCATAGATATGAGCAAAGACGAAACGAGAGCACTGGAGGAGCGTTACGCCAGAGCAGAATGTCCGGTAATTTCCAACAATTCCGCACACAGATCCACTCCGGATGTCCCGATGCTTATCCCCGAAGTAAATTCCGGACACGCAGAAATAATCCATGCTCAGCGAAAGCGTCTTGGGACGAAAAAGGGGTTTATAGCGGTAAAATCCAATTGTTCCATACAAAGTTATGTACCTGCACTGCATCCGCTCAAAGAAAAATACGGTTTAAATTCAGTACTGACCTGCACATATCAGGCAATTTCAGGCGCGAGTAAAACTTTTGAAACATGGCCTGAAATAGTGGATAATGTTATTCCTTTTATCGGCGGCGAAGAAGAAAAGAGCGAAAAAGAACCATTGAAAATCTGGGGGGAAATAAAGGGCGATGAAATCATCGCCGCGGCTAAACCTTTTATAACAACTCAATGCATACGCATACCGGCAACCGACGGACATCTTGCCGCTGTGTTCTTTTCTCTTGAAAAAAAAGCGGAAAAAGACGAAATAATAAAATTATGGAAAGAATTTAAAGGCAAACCGCAGGAGCTGAAACTGCCGAGCGCGCCTAAACAGTTTATCCATTACTTTGAAGAGGACGACAGACCGCAAACACGGCTTGACCGCGGTATTGAAAACGGTATGGCTATTTCCGCCGGGCGGCTCCGTGAGGACGACAAATCCAGCCCGTATGATTACAAATTTATATGCCTTAGCCACAATACCATAAGAGGAGCGGCGGGCGGCGCGGTACTTGCAGCGGAATTGCTGACCGCGATGGGATACATGAATTAAGATTTTATAACAGGAGATGAGAGTTTAATGAAAAAAGTTGTTTTTATCGGCGCGGGGGTAGCTATTGTGACCCCGTTTGCTGCCGACGGAAGTGTTAATTATACCAAATTGGGCGAACTTATTGATCATCAAATCGAAAACGGAACCGATGCGATCGTAGCCAGCGGCACGACCGGCGAGGCAAGCACGCTGAACGATGAAGAACATATCGGTGTGATCGAATTTTCGGTAAAACATACTGCCGGGCGTGTCCCCGTAATCGGCGGAACGGGCTCCAACGATACCCGTCATGCCGTAAAATTGACCCGGGAAGCGGCACGGGTTGGTGCAGATGCTATACTCTGCGTTACTCCGTACTACAACAAAACCTCACAAAACGGGCTTATCCGGCACTACAATATGGTTGCGGACAGCACAGATCTGCCCATGATACTATACAATGTGCCGGCGCGTACCGGAATGAACATCACACCCGCAACCTATGCCGAACTTTCCAAGCACCCGAATATTGTCGCTACCAAAGAGGCAAACGGTGATATTGCATCCGTTGCGATGACAAGGGATTTGTGCGGCGATCAATTGCATATTTACTCCGGAAACGATGATTTTATAGTCCCTGCATTGTCTTTGGGAGGAAAAGGAGTTATATCTGTAATGTCCAACATACTTCCCAAACAGACCCGGGATATAATAGCGTTATGGAACGAGGGTAAAATCGAAGAAAGCGCGGCGCTGCAAATAAAATATATGAGTCTGATAAAACTTTTGTTTGCGGATGTAAGCCCGGCTCCGGTAAAAGAAGCCTTGAACTTTATGGGAAAAGATGTGGGGCAATGCAGAATGCCTTTAACCGGTGTTTCGGATGATCTGAGCGCAAAGCTAAAGACGGCTATAGAAAAATTGTAAAATACGCAAACTATAAAATGCTGGATGTGAAGTAAAATGAAAAAGAAACGTCAAATATTGTTAAACGGGGCAAGCGGCAAAATGGGACGGGTAGTAGCCGATTGTGCCGGAAACGGCGACGAATGTGAAATTATAGCCGGGGTTGATTTATCCGCTAAACCGTATGCCGCTTTTCCCGTATATAAAAGCATTTTTGAGTTTGCAAAAACAGCCGATGTATTGATTGATTTTTCCCATCCGCGGTCTTTGGGTGATATTCTCAGCTTTGCGGTGAAAAAAAACATCCCGGCGGTTATTGCTACTACCGGTTACAACGAGGATGAAATCAACGAAATACGGCGAATATCCAAGCAAGCACCCATTTTCTTTTCTGCTAATATGTCTTTGGGGATAAATCTGCTAACCGCTCTTTCGCGTAAAGCGGCGGCTGTGCTCGGTGACACTTTTGACATTGAAATCCTTGAAAAACATCACAACCAAAAAATTGACGCACCCAGCGGTACGGCACTGGCACTGGCGGATGCAATAAATTCAGAACTGTCCGTAACCTGTGAGTATGTATATGACCGCCACGGTATACGTCAAAAACGGGGTAAGCGGGAAATCGGACTGCATTCTGTGCGCGGCGGAACTATTACCGGCGAACATGAAATAATATTTGCCGGCAGGGATGAGGTCGTATCACTGACCCACAAGGCTGATTCCAAGGAAGTGTTTGCCGCCGGAGCATTGAAGGCCGCATTATTTATGTGCGGCAAAGAGCCCGGATTATATGATATGAACGATCTTATTAGCGGTTAGGGATATTGATAATCATGTTATACGCCTAAGAATCCATTATTGCTTTGTGCTCTGAAGAGCGGGAGTGTAAGCACTGTGCGACGGTATGCCGTGAACCATGTCAGACGGGGAACCGAGCAGCATTAAGCGGAATTTACCGTGCGCCGCAGTTTTCCTTACATCCCGCTCGTCAGAGCATAAAGTTTGTTTTATTAATTCCAAGCGGTGAATCAATTGAGCAAAATTTCACCGCACACGAGGTAAAAAAGTATGCGTACTGCGCTGTACCGCAAATGGCGTCCAAAAAGTTTTGACGATGTAATTTCCCAAAAAGCGATAACAACAACGCTGGCGAACGAAGTTAAATCAGGTTCGATTGCTCATGCGTTTTTGTTTACGGGAATGCGCGGAACCGGGAAAACCACTTGTGCAAGAATTCTTGCCGCCGCTGTAAACTGCTTGGATCCTGAGAACGGAGAACCCTGCCGGAAATGTGATATATGCAAAGGGATAGAAACCGGTTCAATGCTGGATATAGTTGAAATAGATGCGGCAAGCAACAACGGGGTCGATGATATTCGTGCCTTACGCGAGGAGTCAGGATTCACACCCTTGCAATGCAAATATAAAATATATATTATTGACGAAGCGCATATGCTGTCCGCCGCTGCTTTTAATGCGTTATTAAAGTTACTTGAAGAACCTCCGCCGCACATCATATTCATATTGGCAACCACCGAATCGCATAAAATTCCGGCTACGATAATTTCACGCTGCCAACGGTTTAACTTCCGTCCTATTGAATCCGGAGATATAGCGCAAAGGTTATTATATATATCCGGAGAGGAGGGGGTGGGGCTTTCCGCTGACGCCGCCGGGCTCATAGCTAAACTTGCTGAAGGGGCGATGCGGGATGCCATTTCGATTTTAGACCAATGCCTGGCTTTTTCGGAAAATGTGAGTTTGCAAACGGTAATTGACGTTGCAGGTGTTTCGGGACACGAATATTTATTTGCGATTTCCGAAGCTGTCAGTGATCTTGATGCCTGCGCCGGATTGATGCGTATTGATGATGCTTACAAATCATCCAAGGATTTTGACAGATTATGTGTCGAGCTTCTTTCGCATTTCCGCAATCTTATGCTCGCAAAAATGACGGCAAATGATGAACTTCTCTCCTGCGCTCCCGACGGGTATAAAAGATACCGGGAAGCGGCGGCAATGTTTTCCGTACAGGATTTAATCCATTGTGTCGGCATTCTGGAAGAAGCTCTCAACAAACTTTCGCGCTCCGAGCAAAAACGGATTTTAATGGAAGTGTGTATCGTAAAATTATGTGCCCCCAAAGCATCCGGCGACCCGGACGGAATACTACGCCGGATAGAAAAACTTGAAAAGCTTGAAAAACCTGAAAAACCTGAAAAGCCGGGAAAATCAGAAAAATCGGAAAAAGCTGAGTCCGGAAAAGCTTATAACCACCGTATAAATCCTGCAAATGACGATTTGCCGTTTGAAGCAAACGTATTGTCCGTCCCTGAAACTACCCCTGTTGAGCAGGACATAACTCCGCCCGAATCAATTTCTCCGCCGTGCAATGACCCGCCGCCCGAACAGATCGTACCCCCGGCAAAAGATCCGGCACCTGCATCAACCCAGACAAAAACGTTGGATATGCAACGATTGGTCAAACAACTTGAAAAGATAAGTGCCGGTCTTGCCCCGTTGTTGTCCGGCGCTCAGATCAATGTTTCAAATAAAAAAGCGGAGTTGAGTTCGGATAATATGATGTTACCCGCATTGCTGAAATCCGCAGATAACCGTAAGGCTTTACTTGAAGCGGTCGAAACGCAAACGGGTGAAAATATCGCAGTATTTCTGGATGGCGAAAATCTCGGTCATACAACGGCTCCCGCGAAGACAGCCCGGAAGAACACCGCTAAAAACAAAAATCCAAGACCGCCGGCAGAACCCGGGGAAGCAGATGCTAACAGCGCATCAGAAATAAAAACCGCCGAACCTGCGGACAACGATGAATTATCAAAATTGTCGGACGAAATTAAAAATTTGAACATAGAATTGAATATAACTTGAAAGGATAAGCTGTTATATGGATACCGTAGTGGAATTCACGAATGTCACCAAGACCTATAAGCTTTATAAAAATGATAAACGGCGATTGATAGGTATTTTTTCCGGGAGCAGGAACGTCAAACGCAAAACTGCTATTGATAATGTTTCTTTTGTGATCAACCGAGGAGAATCCGTGGCCGTCCTGGGTAAAAACGGCGCGGGTAAATCCACGTTGCTCAAAATGATTACCGGGGTATGCTTCCCCACTTCCGGAAATGTTGCGGTATGCGGAATAGTCAGCGCATTACTCGAGCTTTCCACAGGTTTTGACAAAGAGTTCACCGGACGCGAAAATATTTATCTGAAAGGGCGGCTGATGGGGCTCAAAGATAAAGAAATAAAATCCCTGGAAAAAGACATTGTGAATTTTGCGGAAATTGAAGAATATATAGACCAACCCGTCAGGACATACTCCAGCGGTATGAAAGCACGGCTGGGCTTTTCAATCAGTGTTAATATAAAACCCGAAATACTTATCGTGGACGAAGCTTTGAGTGTCGGTGACGAAGAATTTAAAAATAAATGCCTTGACAAAGTAAACGAGATAATGAAAAGCGGCGAAGTCACCTTGATTTTCGTCACTCATTCCACTGTGATAGCCAAACAGTTTTGCAGCCGGGGAATTGTGCTGGCAAAAGGTCAGGTAAAATTCGACGGCGAAATAGACAAGGCTATTGAACGATATAATAAATCCATCAAAAACAAGAAACGTTCCGCCGCAAAAACCAATGCGGGCGCGCTCTCCTAAGCACGGGATGGGTACGGCGGGAATTATTGCGGAATATAACCCTTTTCACGCAGGGCATCTTTATCATATTAATAAAACCCGAGAGCTTGGATATGAAAATATCATTGTCGTCTTGGGTTCTAATGTAACACAGCGAGGCGAGTTACCCATTTTTTCAAAATGGGCGCGAGCCGAAGCGGCACTGCTTTGCGGTGTCGATTTGGTTTTGGAACTCCCCGCTGTTTATACTGCCGCAAGTACGGAACGATTTGCCGCCGCCGTTCATATTTTGGATGGTTTGGGTGTTGCGGACATTTTAAGTTTCGGCAGTGAATGCGGAAATACAAATCTTCTCACGCACACGGCTCTGCTTTGCGGCGGCATTGAGCAAACCAAAGAATTTAAAGAAGCAACAGCAATAGGATTATCCTATCCCGCTGCCAGAACACAGGCAGTTTACAGCTTGTATCAGTCAGGCAATGTCCCCCAGGACCGCACTGTTGAAACGGCGAATTTACCTGACATAATTAAGATATTGAGTTCACCGAACGACACCCTGGGGTTAGAATATATCAAAACAATACTCCGCAATAATCTTTCAATAATTCCTGTAGCGATTAAGCGTAAAGGAACCGGTCATCATGGCGGCGAAAACGGTTTGTTTGCGAGTGCCGGACACATTCGGCAGAATCTCTCCCGGCTGCCGGATTTCACACCCGGGGCGGCAGTGGAAATATTCAACAGAGAAATAGCTTCCGGTAAATGCAGAAACAGTAATGCACCTTATGAAAGAATAGCTTTATACTGCTTAAAAACCGCTCCCCGTGCAATTTTTGAAAATATCCCCGATATAAGCGAAGGATTACACAACCGTATGTATTCCGCCGCCGCAAAAGCCGGAAGTTTAGATGAGTACATCAGTTTGGTAAAAACCAAACGCTACACCCGTACTCGTATTTCACGGCATATTCTGCAGCTTGCACTTCGCGCTCACAACAAAATATCCCCCGGCGGACTTACGGCAGCCCCGCCGCCTTATATTCGGGTACTGGGGCATAATAAAAAGGGACGGGCACTCCTTTCAGCCGCGCGGAAAAAATCATCTCTCCCAATATTTTCGTCTTTTTCCAAACTATACCGCGCTTTCCCGGAATACGCCGAAACAGAACGTAATGCTTCGTCCTTGTTTTCGCTGTGTTTACCGGATATGTTCCGTTCACAAAACGGTTTGAATGAATACAAACAAAATGTTATCGTAATCTAGCCGTTATTTGGCATCGAACGATCTTGATAATATAAAGGGGGTGTTGGAAAAGTCGCTCGCGATGAGTCGCCCGCGATGAATCGTCCGCAAAAATTCTCGCGCAAATTTTTCATCTGCATTTCTAATTGGAAATAGTATTATTTTTCGCCGAATTTCATATCATTTAAACAATAAGCAGAAGCGATCTTTTTGTTTGTTTCCGGAAAAACAAATTTTCGGAAAATAAAGGGGAATAAAGAGAAACAACGGGAAACAAATTGAAATTTTGCAAGATTGCCAAAATATATGAAAGGCGGGCGGGATTTGCCGGACATTATTGACGATAAAATTTGCGGATTGGACGATGCGAAAGTAAAAGTTTCCAGAGCAAAGTATGGGGAGAACTGTATTAGCGCAAAAAAACGCAAAGGGTTCTTTTTTAGCTTTTTGGAAAGTTTTGGCGACCCTATGATCAAAATTTTGCTGGCGGCGCTGATGATCAATATAATTTTGATCCTCGGCGATACGAATTGGTTTGAACCGTTGGCTATAGGTATGGCTATACTTCTCGCAACCCTGGTTTCTACACTGTCGGAATACGGCAGCGAGTCGGCATTCGAAAAACTACAGGAACAATCAGCACAAATAAGCTGTCGGGTCATCCGGCGAAACAAAACCCTTCAGCTCCCCATGCGTGAAATCGTAGTGGGAGATATAGTTTTGCTTCAACCCGGGGACAGGATCCCGGCAGACGGTGTCATTATCAAAGGTGCATTGAATGTCGATCAATCTTCATTAAACGGTGAAACTAAAGAAGCGAAAAAATATGTAACCGATACCGGCGGAGCAGCCGATCAAGGATTCCTTGCCCCATCCGCATTATATTCCGCTTCCGTAGTGTGTTCGGGAGAAGCTCTCATGCGTGTGGCAAATGTAGGCGACAAAACATACTACGGGAAAATCGGCTCAGAAATACAAACGGAAACACGCGAAAGCCCCCTTAGACACAGACTCAAAAAGCTTGCATCCTCCATTGGGAAATTCGGATATATTGCCGCCGGTCTTACTGCGTTGGCATATCTTATAAATACGCTCGTTCTTGATAACAATTTCAACCTTGAACTTATCCGCTCCGCCGTAACAACGCCCGGTATTATCCTGCCCGGTTTATTAAAAGCGGCCACCCTCGCGGTTACCGTGATTGTGATGGCCGTCCCGGAGGGGTTGCCTATGATGATAACGGTTGTGTTATCCGCTAACATGAAACGTATGCTCCGCGACAATGTTTTGGTACGAAAGCTTGTAGGGATAGAAACCGCAGGCAGCTTGAACATTTTATTTTGCGACAAGACGGGAACGCTGACCCAGGGCAAGCCAAGAGTTGAAAATTTTATATCCGGCAGCGGCGATATTTGGACAAAACAAGAATTTATGTCAAGCAAAATAAAACTGCGTGAAATCCTGTATGATTGCATATATTATAACAGTGCCGCTATAATAAACACGGGTAAAGAAATCGCCGTCGGCGGAAATGCGACCGACCGTGCCGCGCTCGAGTTTGTATGCCGCTTTAATTTAAAACGAAAAACTGTCTCGGATCAATTTATCCGCGGAAAATCTATCCCCTTCTCCGGAGAGTCAAAGTTTATGGCAACAACCGTCGCTTGTAAAGCGGTCTCGTCCGTTACCGGAAAAGTTCCGGCTGACCCTGCGTTTGTCCGCGGGAAAACTTTGAATCAAACATTTATCAAAGGCGCACCTGAAAAGATTCTGCCGTACTGCGAATATTATTACGATAAAAACGGAATCGTCCAACGGCTTACCGATAAAAACAAATCCCAGACTATATTAAAAAATCATGCCCGAAAATCAGCAAGAATTCTTGCGGTTGCCGTTTCTTCCGGTAGTGTTGAGGACGGATTTTCTGAATTGTCACTGGTCGGTTTTTTAAGTATCCGTGACGAAGTCCGCCCCGAATCCGCCGCCAGCATAAAACAGACACAAAAAGCGGGTATACAGGTTGTGATGCTAACCGGGGATTCAAAAGAAACCGCTCTTGCGATAGCCAAGGATACAAGCATATTTAAGAGCGGTGATATAGTATTGACTTCGAATGAACTTAACGCAATGTCTGATGACGATATTTCGAAAATCCTGTTCCGTTTAAAAGTCGTCGCCCGCGCTCTTCCCGCAGATAAAAGCAGACTTATCCGCATTTCACAAAGGTTAGGGCTTGTCGCAGGTATGACCGGGGACGGCGTTAATGATGCTCCCGCATTAAAACAAGCCGATGTGGGATTTGCTATGGGCAGCGGAACAGAAGTTGCGAAAGAAGCCGGAGATATAGTAATTCTGGACGATAATTTCAATTCCATTGCTAAGGCGATCTGTTACGGGCGAACCATATTTAAAAACATCAGAAAGTTTATTATATACCAAATGAGTATTTGTATGTGTGCGGCAGGCGTAACTATATTAGGTCCCTTTTTTGGAATAGATCTTCCTATTACCGTAATACAAATGCTGTGGATCAATATAGTAATGGACACCTTGGCGGGGCTTGCGTTCTCGGCGGAAAAGGCGCGAACCCGATACATGGAAGAGCCGCCTAAGCGGCGCAGCGAGCCTATGTTGAACAGCTATATGAAAGGTCAAATAGCTATAACCGGTATTTTTACTACCTTTTTATGTATATTCTTTTTAAAACATCCTTTGTTCGGGCATTATGCGGATCACGGTGATATTTACCGAATGACGGCGTTTTTCGCGCTTTTTATGTTTTTAGCGGTCTTCATCAGTTTTTGTTCCAGAACCCATCGCATGAACCTGCTCGAATCTTTGTTCTCGAACAAAACATTTATATTGATAATGACCCTTGTGCTTTGCATACAAATAATTATAATTTACTACGGAGGTACGATATTCCGTACTGCCGGATTAGGATTAACGGATTTAAGCCTGATAGTTCTGCTGTCCGCTTCAATTTTTCCCATCGACTTTTTGCGTAAAGCCGTTACAAGACGGCTCGTTGGGAGTACCGGAATCTGAAAAATCATCGCACTTTTTCAATTCAAACCAGAATGTGCTGCCCTTGCCGATTTCGCTCGTTACACCGTACCTTTCTTTGTATTGCGAGAGGATGCTTTTAACTATAAACAATCCTAAGCCTGTTCCGACCACCGCTCGTTTGTGCGTTTCATTTGACTTATAATACCTGTCCCATATAACACTCTTTTTGTCCTCGGGTACGCCTTCGCCTGTGTCTGTTACCTCAAACCTTACTTTTTCGCCGACATCTTTCAGCAAAACAAATATCCGCTTGTCTTCGCCCGTATAATTGACGGCATTGCTTATAAGATTTAGGCAAACCCTTCGCAATGCGGTTTCGCTGCCGCATACATATAAGTCCGGCGCAATGTCGTTTTCAAAAACATATCCGTCTTTTTCTGACAAAACCTGGAAACCGGCAAGAACTTCTTGCAAACAACGGCTTAGATCAATTCGGTTATTTGCTTTTCCGGCAACGCCCGAATCAAATTTGGAAAGCTCCAGTATTTCTTCCACCATTTCCGAAAGCCAATCTGCTTCCTTTGCTATCATATCGCAGTGAGCCGCCCGTTTTTCTGAGTCGTTCCCCGATATGTCCTTTATCATTTCGCCGTAAAATTTTATAATGGTCAGCGGTGTTTTCAAATCATGTGAAACGTTAGCTATAAATTCTTTTCGGTAGTTGTCCAGATTGCGCAGCTCGCCGGCGGCATAATTCATTGCCGCTGCCATACGGTTTATTTCGGTAAACCCTTCGTTATAAAAAGCAGCATCCAGCTCGCCTTTTGCTAAGCGTTCCGACGATTTTGTCAGCTCTGCGATAGGACGGGTCATTCTTCGGGAAATCCACAATGCCGCTGCAAGCGAAAGCGCGAACAGGATCACGGTTATGATTATAAATTGGGTTCTCAGTACCGAAACGGTTGAATCTATCGGCGGAACCGATCCGCTGATATATAAATAATAAGAAGAATCCGGCGGTAAGGCCAATGTCAGCGGCTCCGCTATAAGCGAAGTTATCGGGATTTTTGCAGCATATATTGCTTGTGACATATCGTTCCATTCATTATCGTTTATAAAACAAACTTTATTTGTGCCGGTTTCTTCAAACTGTTGCCGGACTTTGCCGAAAACATCCCTTGGGAACGATGTAATTACACCCGATGTAAGCGTTCCCTGCTCGTTGTCCCTGAAGCCATCAAATCTTCCCGTCATCATACCCGTTTCATCAAGCAATATAATGCGAAGATTATTGTTAAAAGCGTATTCGCTCATAATATCGTAAAAATTTGACGGATCTATCTTTTGAACTATTTTATCCCCTACATCGCGGATCTCGTCCAGCTTCATCTTATAATAAAATCTGTCTAAAAACAAGAATTGCAAAACCCACAACACGATGAGAATGACTGCTGAAAATGCTGTCAAATAAACCCATGTTTGAAACTTCATTCCTCTAATATCGATCTTCAAAGCGATACCCGACTCCTCTCAGGGTAACTACGCAATCCTTGTAATTACCCAAATTCATACGCAAAGTTTTGATATGGGTATCCACTGTGCGGTCGTCTCCATAGAAATCAAAACCCCACACATTGGTCAAAAGCTTTTCCCGCGATAAAGCGATCCCCTTATTTTTTACCATATAAAATAACAGATCATACTCCTTGGGAGTAAGCTCTGCCGCAACACCGTCCACCATAACGATACGCGCCGTAATATCAACGGACAACCCGTTGAATGTATAAATATCGTGTGTTAAATCATCGTGTTTTTCGGTTTTGGTGTTGTTCCGGTTTATTATTACATTGATGCGCGCTATCACTTCTTTAGGTGAAAAAGGTTTGGTAACATAGTCGTCTACGCCTACCTCGAACCCGAAAAGTTTATCGTATTCCTCGCTTCGCGCAGACAACATAAGTACAGGTATGTCCTTGATTTTTTTGATTTCCTTAACAGCGGTAAATCCGTCCATACGCGGCATCATCACGTCCATAATGATAACGTCAAAATCATGTTCCCGGCAAAAAGAAACCGCTTCCATGCCGTCTTTCGCTTCGGTAACTTCGAATCCTAAAAATTCAGCGTATTCTTTAAAACCGACCCGGATCGCATTTTCATCATCCGCAATCAATATTCTTGGCATCAGCATTTCCCCTTAATACCCTTGCAAACATTTGTTTTTTAGGGTATTTAATTAGACCTCCTCGAAAACCACTTCGCGACGTACACACGGTGTTAATTTATCCTCAAATATCCATGATATTCTCGTCAAAATTGCCTTGTTTGACGAAAAATCATCTGTGTTCATACATTACGTTTTAATTCCCGAGGAGGTCTA
>WRKL01000033.1 GCA_009778115.1 Oscillospiraceae bacterium
GAGCTCCTCGAAAACCGCTTCGCGACGTACACACGGCGTTAATTTATCCTCAAATATTGATGATATTCTCGTCAAAATTGCCTTGTTTAACGAAAAATCATCTGTGTTCATACATCACGTTTTAATTTCCGAGGAGGTCTAATAAAGGCCCGTTCTTGTACAGCGTAAAAACATCCAAGCCGCGCTAATGCCGGTTTCAAGTTAAGAAATACATAAAAGCGATATTAAAATCGGGAAGAAACAAGTCCCGGGGTTCGAAAGGAAAAAATATGGCAATTAGAAAAATTATTTTCAAAGGAAACGATATGCTGCGAAAAAAGAGCCGTCCCGTACAATATTTTGACAAACGGCTGGCGGCACTGCTCGACGATATGCACGAAACCCTTGTCAAAGCGGATGGTGCGGGGCTTGCCGCCGTGCAGGTGGGACTGCTCAAGAGGGTAGTGGTAATACACTATGAGGATAATATATATGAACTCGTCAACCCGGAAATAATAGAAAAAAAAGGCGAACAAACCGGAAACGAGGCCTGTCTGTCCTGCCCCGGCACTTATGGGGTCGTAACGCGTCCGGCATATGTCAAAGTGAAAGCTTACAGCCGGGATCGCAAACCGTTCACCCTGAAGGCCGATGATCTTTTTGCCCGTATTATCTGCCATGAACTGGATCATTTGGACGGTATACTGTATACAGATTTGACCGATGAAATACACTTCAACGAAAAATAGAGAATACCTTGTATATTTGCGCGGAAATATACATACTAAATGGTATGGATGCAAAAATCGAAAAACGCGTAAAATTTTTGGTTAATCTCGTTTATTACGCGGTATTGGCAGCCTTGGTCTTTTTAGCGTTACGCTATGCGATAAGGTGGCTTATGCCGTTTTTTTTGGGGTTTTCAATCGCTTTTATTACACGGGCTCCGGCAGATTTCGTGTCAAAACGCACCCGGATGTCACGACGGGTTTGCGGTGCGGGAGCGGTCATATTTTTGTATGCTGCTGCCGGATTGATCTTTTATTTTGCCGGAGCGCGGACGATAGTTTTTTTAACCGAAACGGTCAATAATATACCTGAATTTTTTGAAGAAAACATAAATCCCGCTATCGAATATATAAACGGAATAATATCAAATTTTATACACCGTATAACCGGCGACACACAGCAGAGCCGGAATATTCTGGACGGCATAAGCAACGGAATATCCGACTTTGTTGCTTCGTCTTCAGGCGGATTTATAAAATATATTACAGAACTCGGAACCAAACTTCCCTCGATAATGATCTGGATATTGTTCGCTGTGATTTCTTCGATATTAATGAGCATGGATTACGACAAGATAACCGGATTTATCAGAAATAAAATACCCCCTGACCGGCTGGAAAAGATAAGCAAGCTCAAACGCCGTTGTACGGATATGCTTATAGGCTGTTTCAAAGCATACTCCAAGATAGCGCTGATAACCTTTGCGGAATTGTCGGCGGGTCTTTTTATTATCGGGGCAAAAAACCCTGTTGTAACCGCTATATTGATAACACTGGTGGATGTTTTGCCTGTAATCGGGCTTGGAGCTATTATGATTCCGTGGATTTTGGTTGAAACACTCCGGGGTGAGTATAACTTTGCGATGGCGCTGGGAGCATTGTATGTTGTTGCGGTCATTGTAAGGGAGATCGTTGTCCCAAAAATTGTGGGAAAACAGCTGGGACTGCATCCTCTTGTTGCTTTGATAGCTGTTTTTGCCGGATTAAAATTATTTGGAATAACCGGGATAATAATAGCGCCCGTGACCGCCCAGGTTATTGCGGACTTTCTGAGAAAAAGGGATGAAAACAAAAATCATAACGGATTTACGGAAAATTAATTCGCTGCGCTTGCGTATTTAGCTTTTCTATGTTATTATTGGACATATTGATAAATTTGAAGGAAAGGAATTCTTATTATGGATCGTTTCTGGTACGAGGATGCTGTTTTTTATCACATTTATACGTTTTCGCTCGCGAAAGCCCCTTTGCATAACGACTACGGCACACCGGAACAAAAATTACCTGAATTAAAAAAATGGATACCGCATATTAAAAAGCTCGGCTGCAATGCGGTGCTGTTATCCCCTGTTTTGAAATCTATATCCCACGGATATGACGTTACGGATTATTTTCAAATAGATAACCGGCTCGGAACCAACGAAGAATTTGCCGCACTGGTAAAAGAATATCAAAAAAACGGAATCCGTGTTGTACTGGATAGCGTTTTCAACCACTGCGGCCGTGACTTTTTCGCGTTCAAAGAACTGCAGCAGGGTAACCGTGATTACGCCGAATGGTTTTCGGGAGTGGATTTTAACCGTAAAAGCCCGATGGGCGACTATTTTGATTATGACACATGGAGCGGACATTACGAATTGGTAAAGTTCAACCACCGTTCAGCACAGGTACGGAAGCATTTGCTTGATGCAGCTATGTTCTGGATCGACAGCTTCGGTATCGACGGTATGCGTATAGATGCGGCGAATGTGCTGGATTTTGACTTTATGCGTGACCTGCGGCAGGCGGTAACCGTGAAAAAGCAGGATTTCTGGTTGATGGGCGAGGTTGTAGCCGGCGATTATGCAATGTGGGCAAACGAAAACACCTTACATAGCGTAACAAACTATATGCTTTACAAGAGCCTTTTTTCGAGCCACAAGGAGAACAATCTTTTTGAACTTGCGCACAGTGTTCAAAATGCGGTTCCGTATAACGGACTTCCGCTTTATACCTTTTTGGACAACCACGACCAACCGCGTATCGCAAGCAATGTTGATCCGGCTCATTTGAAAACTCTGTATGCTTTGCTTTTCACCCTGCCCGGAATTCCGTCGGTATATTACGGAAGCGAATGGGCGGTAACCGGTGTAAAACAAAACAACTCCGATCAACCGATGCGTCCGTATATCAATATAGAAGAACCGCCGGACGACCCTTTTGAGCTTGCAAAATACATTAATCTGCTTGCGGCGATCCGCAGTAAAAGCAAAGCATTGAAATACGGCGGATACCGTCAGCTTTATCTTGAATACCACCGCCCCTATTTGTTTGAAAGAGAATATGATAACGAAAAAGTTTATGTCGCTGTCAATATTTCAAACGACGAACAATCAGTCGATTTAGGCTGTCATGCCGGCGGCGGGTTTTGGGATCTTGCAAACGGGGAGCCGGTTACGCACGCTGATAATATTGTCCTGAAACCGCACTCTGCCAGGATAATAGGCTCTAATCCGATAATAGCACATGAAAAACCGGTTATAATGCATGAAAAAAAGGATCCGATAATAAAAAACACTGCAGGAGGCGCGAAAATGAATTCGGGAGTACAAGTTCTCACAGAAACATATAAAAATTTCGGAAAATGCATAAAACTGTCCAACGAATTATGCTCGGTTATGGTAACGGTCGCTTTAGGGCCGAGGATCATATCCTACAGTCTGCACGGAAAAGAAAACGTGTTTTATACCGACACCGAGCGTAAACTCTGTCAGCAGGGACAGGGATTCGACGAATATTATTATCCGGGTGCGAAGTGGTACATTTACGGCGGACATCGTTTGTGGATTTCGCCCGAAGCGGAAGTGAAATCCTATTACCCTGATAATGATCCTGTAGATTATGACATTATTCCGAATGGTGTGCGTTTGAACTGCGCGGCACAAAAAGGTAACGATATACAGTACACTATCACGATGACGCTTGCCCCGGACAGCACCGAAGTTACCGTATCGCATGAAGTGAAGAATGTGGGCGGAACAACCCGCTCCTTTGCGCCGTGGGCTTTATCGGTAATGGCTCCCGGCGGTGTAGGCATCACTCCTATGCCGCAAACAAAAACCGGACTTTTAGCGAACAGGGTGCTTGCGTTGTGGGATTATTCTTCGATGCGGGACAGCCGGGTATTCTGGGGCGATAAATATATAACGCTGGCGCACGATGATAAACCTCCGTTCAAGTACGGAATGCTTATGGCTGATGAGTGGGCGGCATATTTAAATTCGGGTCAGCTGTTTATTAAGAAATTTACCACCGCTCCGAACGGAACATATCCGGATTTCGGAATGTCGTTTGAGAGTTATACCTGCGCCGCTTTTCATGAAGTTGAATCTTTAGGCACGCTTGACGAAGTAAAGCCCGGCGGAAGTGTAATCCATACCGAACATTGGGAACTTGCGGAATATACAGCACCGCTTGATGCAAAGGATGAAAGTTCGATCGACGCTTTAGCACGAAAATGTATTTTATAAAAAATGGAAAATCAAAAAATTCGTATAGCCAAAATTGAAAAAGAATCTATTGTTGACGGTCCGGGACTGCGTTTGGCGGTGTTTGTTCAGGGCTGTCCGCATAGATGTGCCGGCTGTCACAACCCGCAAACCCATTCATTTGACGGTGGACAAATTATATCCGCAAACGAAATAGCCGTGCTTGCCGCACTCAATCCGCTGCTGCAGGGAATAACATTCAGCGGCGGTGAACCTTTTTGTCAGGCGGAACCGCTTGCCGCTCTTGCGGTTTATGCCAAAAGCAAAGGGCTGGATGTCGTTACATATACCGGCTATACTTTTGAAGAATTAATTGAAAGCGAAATGCCCGGTGTTTTCGAATTACTCAATCAAACCGACATATTAATCGACGGACGATATCAGCAGGATAAACGGGATTTAACGCTGAAATTCCGCGGGAGTTCCAACCAACGTATGCTCGATTGTCAAACAAGCCTGGCTAAGGGATATGCTGTATTATATTAGACATTCTAGAAAACCGCTTCGCGACGTACACACGGCGTTAATTTATTCTCAAATATCCATGATATTCTCGTCAAAATTGCCTTGCTTGACGAAAAATCATCTGTGTTCATACATCACGTTTTAATTTCCGGGGAGGTCTATTAAATTCTGTTTCGGATGCACACCGGTACCGGTTCAGGTTAACAATGCAGAAATTTTCAAGAAAGGAGCCGGGCAGCGAATAAATATGAAAAATCGCAAAAGAACTTTCACGATAATTATCATCGCGGCAGCTATTGCGGCGTTTGCGTTCCTGTTCTATACGGTCAGGTCAGCAAACTCAGGCTCGTTAATCATTAAGTACGGCATTGACGGTGACCCTGCGAACCTCGACCCTCAAATAGCTACGGATTATAATTCGCTTATGGTGATTCAAAACATATATGAAGGTCTTTTCAAATTTGATGATAACGGCGAACTTGTTCCGGCCGCCGCTGAATCTTACGAAATAAGCGAAGACAAAAAAACCTACACCTTTTTTTTAAAACCCGGCGGAAAGTGGCGTGGAGTCAAGGATTGTGAATACAACGGCAACCCTGTTACTGCGCAGGATTTTAATTTCGCATTCCGGCGGCTTTTTAACCCCGGCACAAAGTCCGAAGCGGCGGACGGATTTTTTGCGATAAAAAACTCCCGCAAGATTAGAAACGGAGAAATACCCGTGACAAGTCTGGGAATAAAAGCGGCGGACAAATATACCTTAATTATCGAGCTGGAAAATCCCGACAGCGATTTTTTACGGATGCTCGCGACCGGTCCTGCATCGCCGTGTAATTCGGAATTTTTCGAAGAGTCCGGCGGAAAATACGGGCGCAGAACGGATGCCGTTTTGGGTAACGGTCCGTTCTATCTCCAGGAATGGCAGCACGGAAATTATTTGAAGCTTAGATCCAACGATTATTACCGGACACCTCCGACAGCACCCGGATTAAACTTTTTGATAGCAGAACCCGAACAACTTGAACAATATTTCAATACCGGAGTTACCCACGCATATATATCGCCGGTTCCCCGTAAGAATTCGGGACAAACCATATCATTTGAAAGTGTCACCCGGGGATTAATTTTCGGTAGCGGAGAAATATGGAAAAATAAAAATCTTCGTCAAAGTTTACAACTTTCAATTAACCCCGAATTAGTTTTGGGGAGCGAAAATATTCGGTCTTCATCCGGCTTTTCCGCGGCAGCCGGACTTGTGCCGCCTTCGGTGAGCGGACTTTCCGGAAACAAAAACTTCCGGCAGCTGGCACCGGATGCGGTTCCCGGTCATAACCTTAAACTTGCGAAAAAAAGGTATTCCGCAGCGCAGCAAAAGCTGGGACAGGAGGCACTTTCCGGTTTGGCCGTTATTGTTCCGAAAACTTTGGGGGCAGGTCCGGGATCGGGCATAAATTCCGGCGGATATATTCAAACCGCAGACATGGAGATATTTACCGACATATCACAGGTATGGCAGAGTGAACTTGGGTTTTTTGCTGCGATTGAACAGCTTCCGGCCGATGAATTTAATACCCGGCTCAGAGCCGGTAATTTCGACATAGCACTTATGACTGTAACAGCGTCTTACGACAGCCCGCGGTCGGCACTGGACAATTTTATCTCCGTTTATTCCCAAAATCTGCCGCAACTTAACAATATCCTGCGCAAAAGCGAAGCTGCGGTCACAACAAAAAAACGTATGCAAATGTATGTTAATGCGGAGAAGTACATAATAAACAATAGGTTTTTTATTCCCCTGTACTTCCAAAAAGAATATTTTATTATGGGAAAAGGGGTAAGAGGGATTAATTTTAATGAAAGAAACCGGCTTATGGACTTCAGAAATGCTTATAAATAGCACTATTTCTGAACGCGGACTTAAAACGATTCCGTGACGGATTTTCCGGCGGAAGTCCTCAATTCTTTAAAGAATGTAAAGACGGGATATAAACAATATGGATATTTTTGAAAAGTTAAGGATTCTTGCCGATGCGGCAAAATTTGATGTTGCCTGTACTTCCAGCGGCGTGGACAGAACTAATAAAAAAGGTCGGAATGCGAGCGGTACTGCCGGAATAGGGAGCGCCGTAGCGTGCGGAATATGCCATACTTTTTCTGCGGACGGACGTTGTGTATCGTTGCTCAAGGTGCTTATGACAAATTCTTGTATTTATGATTGCAAGTATTGTGCCAATCGTTCTTCTAACGATACGAAAAGGGTTGTTTTTACTCCGGCGGAACTTGCGGAAATAACTATAAATTTTTATAAACGCAATTACATTGAAGGGCTTTTTCTAAGCTCCGGGGTGCTTAAAAGTCCGGATTATACCTGTGAGCAAATGATAAAATCCATCGAAATTTTACGCAATGAATATAATTTCCGCGGTTATATTCACGCTAAGGCTATCCCGGGTGCTGATCATAAACTGCTTGACCGTCTGGGGCTTCTTGCGGACAGGATGAGTGTAAACATCGAGCTTCCCTCCCAAAAGAGCCTGGAAACTTTAGCTCCGGACAAATCGCGAAATTCGGTTTTAACTCCTATGGGATATATCCGAGATAAAGTGAAAGAAAACCGAACCGACATTGTGAGATACCGGCACGCACCGAAATTCGTGCCCGCCGGACAGAGTACTCAAATGATAATAGGCGCAACCGCTGAAACCGATTTTCAAATTTTAACGCTTACCGAAGCTTTATACAATAAATATAGTTTAAAAAGAGTGTTCTTTTCAGCGTATGTCCCGGTTGCAGACAACCCGTTGCTTCCGGTGATCACAAGTAAGCCGCCGCTTCTGCGCGAACACAGACTTTATCAGGCGGACTGGCTGCTGCGTTTTTACGGTTTTGAAGCGAAAGAACTGCTTGACGAGCAAAATAATAACTTTAACGAGTATGTCGATCCGAAATGCAACTGGGCATTAAACCATCTTGATATGTTCCCCGTTGATGTCAACACCGCGCCGCCGGATATGCTGCTGCGGGTTCCGGGTATAGGTCCGACCGGTGCCGAACGGATTATAAATGCGCGTAAAAGCCGATCGCTGGATTATCAGGGGTTAAAAAAAATCGGAATCGTTCTAAAGCGCGCCCAATACTTTATAATTTGCAAAGACACAGTTATATCTTCTTTGAATATATCCCGGGATAACATTATCCGCGGTCTTATTTCAGAACGCGGCTACAACGAAATAAACCAAAAAATATTAGCAAGTCAATATGAACAATTAAGATTGTTTTGAATTAATCAGGGATTTAAATTTATGGATAATAATTTAATTTATGTTTATGACGGCACATATCAGGGGCTTTTGTGCTGTGTGTTCGAAAGTTTTCAAAAAAAAGAAGAACCGATACGAATTATTACGACGCAAGAGCGGCAGACATCAATATTCAGAACACGGTATATAGAAACCGATCCGGAAAAAGCGGCTCGGGTGTCGAAATCTATACCTGAAAAAATTTCAAAAACAGCAAACGAACTTGTATCTCTGTGTTTTTTGACTTGTTTGGAAAATAAAGAAAAATTGATACTTGATTTTTTGCGTAAAGGGTACAGGTATAAGGGTAAAATAGTGAATATGCTGACCGATGATACGGTGGATAAATTGACGAAATCCGTCCGCCATCTGATGAAAGAAAGTCATCTGATCAAAGGCTTTGTGCGCTTTTCGGTATACGAAAATGTTTTGGTAAGCGTTATCGGTCCGAAAAACTTTATATTACCCTTGATAAAAGAACATTTTTGCGAACGGTACAAGAACGATATTTTTACAATTTATGATGAAGTTCACGGTTGCGCATTAGTTTATAAACCGTACAATTCCGCTATCGTGCCGATCAGCGAGTTTGTCCTTGACAGTCCCGGCACGCAGGAGCAGAATTATCGCAGACTGTGGCGGGAATACTATGATGCGATAGCAATACAAGGCAGATATAATCCGAAATGCCGTATGTCGTTAATGCCCAAGCGGTATTGGGACTATATGACAGAATTTCAATCGGAAACAGAAAACCGGAAGTTAAAATAATCTTCCCCCAATAAATATTATCGGTTTTTATAGTAGACCTCCTCGAAAACCACTTCGCGACGTACACACGGCGTTAATTTATCCTCAAATATCCATGATATTCTCGTCAAAATTGCCTTGTTTAACGAAAAATCATCTGTGTTCATACATCACGTTTTAATTCCCGAGGAGGTCTAGTCGAATTAAGGTGTTTTTAATTTTATTGACTTTATCAATGCGGTGGATTATAATCATCATATGATGAAGGACAGCTTGGAAAAAATTTTATTGAAAACACAAAAGCCTGCGAAATACACAGGTGCGGAATCCGGAGCCATTTTGAAGGATGCTGAGGATGTAGCTTTGCGTTTTGCGTTTTGCTTCCCCGATACCTACGAAATCGGTATGTCGAACCTCGGACTCAGAATTCTTTACAGCCTGTTAAACGAAACGGATTATATTTGGTGCGAAAGGGTATTCGCTCCATGGCTTGATTTCGCTGAGTTATTATGCGAGAATGATTTGCCTTTGTATTCGCTGGAAAGCTATACCCCACTGTATGAATTTGATATTATCGGTTTCACGCTGCAATATGAATTGTCGTATACTAATGTGCTTAAAATGCTGGATATGGGCGGGGTTCCGATGCTTGCCCGGGAGCGAAAAGGTTTAAAAAATCTTGTGATAGGCGGGGGACCGTGTGCTTGCAACCCGGAACCGCTGTGCGAATTTTTCGATTTATTCGTGCTGGGTGAGGGTGAAGAAGTTATCCTGGAACTTACCGCTTTGTACGATACGGCAAAAAACCAAAATTACAGTAAAGATAAATTTTTGTCCCAAGCGGCGCAAATTCAGGGTGTTTATGTCCCCTCGCTCTATATCGTAAAATACAACCCTGACGGAACCGTTCTTGAGGTCGTTCCAACGGGTAGTGCGCCTGCTAAAATCACCAAACGCATTATAAAAAATCTTGATAATGTTTTTTACCCCCAAAGTTTTATTACGCCGTATGTAAAAACAGTACATGACCGCGCTGTGCTTGAGCTCATGAGAGGATGCAGCCGCGGATGCCGTTTTTGCCAAGCCGGATTTATTTACCGCCCTGTGCGTGAAAAAACTCCGAATGTTCTTTGTGAAAATGCCGTAAAACTATGCGATTCTACCGGGTATGAAGAAATATCGCTGTCTTCGCTGTCTACCGGCGACTACAAAGATTTAGAACCGTTGCTGGATAAATTAACGGATTATACCGACGCTAACATGATAAGTCTATCCTTGCCGTCGCTGCGGCTTGACAATTTTTCACCGGAAATGCTGGACAAGGTCATAAAGATCCGCAGCGGAAGTTTGACTTTCGCGCCCGAATCAGGTACGCAGCGTTTGCGTAATGTAATAAATAAAAATATAACCGAAGAAAGCATTACCTCATCCTGCCGGATCGCATTTTCACGCGGAATATCATCGGTCAAGCTTTATTTTATGATGTGTCTGCCCACCGAAACCGACGAAGATATATTAGCTGTTGTGGAAACGGCGAACAAAACAGTGGAGGAATTTTACAACACACCCGGGCGTTCTAAAAAACCCGTGTCCGTAACGGTGTCCGCTGCGGTATTCATTCCAAAACCTTTCACACCGTTTCAATGGCACGGGCAGGACAACCTTGATGAAATTTGCCGTAAGCAAAAACTTTTGAAATCCGCACCATCATCACGGAAAGTCAAATTGAATTGTCATACGCCTTTTCAATCGCGGATCGAGGCGGCTTTTTCCCGAGGTGACCGGCGTTTGGGCAGGGTGCTTTTGACCGCACTCAAACTTGGTTGTGCAATGGATAGCTGGGATGAATGTTTTGATTACGCAAAATGGGAAACCGCTTTCGCATCCTGCGGTTTGGATATGGATTTTTATGTTTGCCGAAATCGGGAATACAGCGAAACTTTGCCGTGGGATCATTTGGATTTCCTTATAAGCCGGGAGTATTTAATGCGTGAGAATGAAAAAGCTAAAAACAGCGAAACAACTCCGGATTGCCGGAGCTGCCGAAATTGCCGGGATAACTGCACCGGATGCGGAGTAAAATGCTGAAAATCAAAAATAGATATTGGAGAGTTGAGGGTTGATTTGTGTTTGATGTTCGGGTTTTTTATAAAAAAACAGGGATGGCGAAATATGCTTCACACCTCGACATAAGCCGGTTATTTGCACGGGCATTGCGCCGAACCAAGCTGGGTGTGTGGTATTCGCAGGGTTATAATCCGCATATATACATATCCTTCTGTCAACCCCTGCCGCTGGGTTACGAAAGCTTTTGCGAGAGCTTTGATTTTTTGCTGTTGAATCAAAACGATATACGTTATGTTGCCCAACGCTTAAATCCTTGTCTTCCGGAAGGTCTTTGGGTAACCGAAGTCGCAGCGCCGGTGCATAAAGTTTCGGATATTGCTAAAGCTTCTTATAATGTTAAAATGTATTCGGATTCTCCTTTACAGCTTCATTCCGAATTTGGTCAATATCTGGAACGTGATCCGCTCGTGGTGGTAAAAAAAACCAAAAGAGGGATCTCTAACATAGATATTTCCCCCTTGATTTATAGTCGTAATCTCAGTTTGCTTGATGATAGTGTGGTTTTTGATGTGACACTGCCCGCAGGGTTAAAACAAAACCTTAATCCGTCCCTGATAGTGGATAATTTTTCTAAAGACGACCATCATCACACCCAAATATCACATATAAAAGTTCAGAAAAAAGCGATGTATTGTGACGGCGAAGAAATATTTAAATAGAGGGAACGAAAGATATAGGGAGCAGGAGCGGTCGTTCGTAAAGGTGCTGTCTCATAAAACTATAGAACGGTTAAACCCGTCACTCTTTGCTTCGCTTATATGAAATTCTTGACCTTCGGATAAGAAGAGAATCGTTCCCGGTTTTGTTATAATTGGAAAGGATTAATATGAGAAAAACTAAAATTGTATGCACATTAGGTCCCTCGACCGACGATCCGAAAATAATGCGTGAGCTGATAGAATCCGGAATGAATGTCGCCCGTTTTAACTTTTCGCATCAAACCCACAAGGAGCATAAAGAGCGCATGGAGGTTCTTTGTAAAATCCGCAAGGAAACCGGTGCGCAAATACCCGCTCTTATTGATACCGGCGGGCCTCAAATACGGCTCCATCGGTTTCAAGGCGGAAGAGCGGCTATAACCTCAGGCAATAAATTTACGCTATATACCGAAGAAATATTAGGCGACAGTGAAAAAGCTTCGGTCACTCATAAATATATATACCGTGACCTTCAAGCAGGTGCAAGAATATTAATAAGCGACGGCTTGATTGAGTTGCGTGCAGATAAGATCGAGCGGGACAGAATCGAATGTACGGTAATTATCGGCGGAGTTATATCCGACCGCAAAAGCATTAACGTACCCGGAGTAAATCTCTCTCTGCCTTATATGAGCGACAAAGACCGCGACGACATCATATTTGCTATCGAAGGCGGCTTTGACATTATTGCGGCATCCTTTGTGAGAAGTGCTACGGATGTAATACAAATACGTGATCTTTTACGCGGACACGAGGGTGATCACATTAAAATCATATCCAAAATCGAAAATGCCCAAGGGGTGGATAATATTGACGAAATCATGGATGTTTCAGACGGTATCATGGTAGCACGAGGCGACATGGGAGTTGAAATCCCGTATGAACAACTGCCCGCTATACAAAAGGCGTTGATAAAAAAAGCGTATGGGGCAGGAAAGCAAGTCATTACAGCGACTCAAATGCTTGAAAGCATGATTGAAAGCCCGCGCCCTACCCGAGCTGAATCCAACGATGTAGCCAACGCTATTTATGACGGCACAAGTGCGATTATGCTGTCCGGCGAAACAGCGGCAGGCAAATATCCCATCGAGGCTTGTCAGGCAATGGCAAGGATTGCGGAATGCGCCGAACAGGATATAGATTATATGCGATTATTCAAAATACGCCCCGAAGACAGCGAACAAAACATGACCAACGCCATCTCCGAGGCTACGGTAACAACCGCGCATAATATTAATGCCAAAGCTATAATTACGGTGACAAAGTCCGGTGACACCGCTAAAATGATAAGCAAGTTCAGGCCTTTATCCCCGATCATAGGCTGTACCACTGACGAGTGTGTTGCCCGTCAAATGAACCTTAGCTGGGGAGTTACGCCGATTCTGATTGATGAAGAAACAAATTCCGACGAACTTTTTTTACATTCGGTAGATCGTTCGTTCGAACATGGTTTGGTACAAAAAGGCGATCAAGTAGTGATTACTGCCGGAGTTCCGCTGGGTGTTTCGGGCACAACGAATATGTTGAAAGTGCAAACCGTATAATTAAAACGGAGCCGGAATATTTTCCGACCCCGTTAAAATTTGAATCCGCTGTTATAAAAAACTTACTGTTACGTTACTCCTTTATTAAGTTCAATATTCACTTTAGTAAAAACAATACACAATTAAAACATCAGAAAACAACAAAACTCACCTGCTGCATCACTAATATTAGTCCTCGCTTCCGATGTCTATATATACCCTTTCATCCGGTTCAATGTATCCCATTTCGCGCGCCATTTTTATTATGTATTCATCGTCCATGTTTTGTTCTTTAATACGCAATAAATCCTGGTTTTCCATCCTGCGCGCATCAATTATTTTTTCTATACTTTTTAGCTCGCGCATATCGGCTGCAAGCTGAACCTGAAAAGAAATTAAGTTAATTAAAAAGTTCGCAACAACAAAGAGGATAAGCACAAACAACGCTATCCATATAATATTTGCTATTAATTTCCTTTTTTTTCTCTTTTGCATTTTTCAGCAAATCCTTTTTTACATCCTAATATTTTAGCACTTTGAAATCGATTTTTATATATTATTTACATAACAAAAGATGCTTGAATTTTCATTATACACTATTTTAATGATATTTTCAAGCATTTTTTAAAATTTTTTTCAGTTATTTTCTGCAGTTGTTACTACTCAGCTACCCAAGGCAACAGCACTCACTAAAAACCGACCTTACGGCAATAAGAGGCGAAACATTTTGTTTACTTGCGGTTTTAACGATACTCATCAGATTAGCGAAGATTTTAGCGTCCTCAAAGCTCCTGAAACAGCCGGAAATCTTCGTCTTGGTTTTGATCATGCGCAAATCCCGTTCTGACAGGTTGTTGTCGAACGGCACGGCAAAATCAGCCGCAAACAGCAAATGATTATCCCGGTA
>WRKL01000034.1 GCA_009778115.1 Oscillospiraceae bacterium
TCTGCGTTCATACGTCACGCTTTAATCCCCAAGGAGGTCTAAAGGCTGCCCCTCATTCCAATTTTAAATGCAGCCGAAAAATAAAAAAATACCTCCGTTTAACCGGGGTAAAAACGGCGGCATAGTCAGGAATCATGTGTTATGATAATTTTAGCGGTGGATCTGGGTGATGTGCGTACCGGGCTTGCGGTATGCGATGAGGGTGAAATTTTAGCATCGCCTGCGGGTGTTATACATGAAAGCTCACAAAAAAAGCTTTTGCCTGCAATAAAACAAATTGCCGAAGACCATAAATCACGGCTTATCGTTGTGGGACATCCGCGCAATATGGACGGCAGTTTCGGCGCCCGTGCTGTGAAATGCGAAAAATTCGCTCAGCAGCTGCAAAACTTTACCCGAATCAAGGTCGAACTTTTCGATGAAAGGGTTACTACCAAAGCCGCCGGACAAAAACTCAACGATTTAAACATACGCGGAAAACGGCGAAAAAGCATTATTGACGAAATGGCAGCCGTAGAAATTATGCAAGGATTTCTAGATTACCGGAAAAGCCGGATTTAGCTCGCTTATTTTTGCTATCCCCTGTTCTTCCAGCCACTTATTGAGTCCATTAATTATTTTCACGGGACACATAGGGTCGGAGAACAACGCGGTTCCTATCTGAACCGCAGCCGCACCTGCCAGCATCATCTCTATTGCGGTTTTTTCATTCGATACACCGCCCATGCCCACAACCGGAATGCTCACGGCACGGGCTGTTTGCCATACCATGCGCAAAGCAACGGGAAACACCGCCGGACCGGACAAACCTCCGAATATGTTATCCAGCACAGGCTTTCGGGTATTTATATCGATCCGCATTCCCAGCAGAGTGTTTATTAATGAAATTGCATCCGCGCCCTCCGCTTCAGCGGCACGGGCTATTTCGGTTATATCCGTGACATTGGGGGAAAGCTTGACCATAACCGGTTTTGCGGTCGCTTTTCTTACCGCTCTCGTTACTTTAGCCGTTTCCGCACCGCTTACACCGAACGCCATTCCGCCTTCCTTCACATTGGGACAGCTAACATTAACTTCCAGCATATCAACGGCGGTTTCATCCAGCTTTTTTGCCATTAACGCGAATTGCTCGGCGGTTTCCCCCGCTATATTCGCGATAACTACGGTATCCTTGCCGGCAAGGCGGGGTAATTCGTCTTTTATGAAAGCATCTATTCCGGGATTTTGCAATCCTACGGAATTGAGCATCCCTGCCGCTGTTTCGGCTACACGCACAGGCGCATTGCCGTCTCTCGGCGCAGGAGTTAACCCCTTAACCGAAATTCCGCCTAAGGTTGACAACGGAAAAAACTTTTCATATTCCTGTCCAAACCCGACACAGCCCGATGCGGCTATCAACGGATTCTTGAATTTTACTCCGGCTATATTTACGGATAGATCCGGCATTCTGTCACCCCGCAAACCCTGATTTTGTTACCTTTTGTTTCCCGGTCAATGCTGCACCGCCGATCCCCGTCCCTTTGTTTTTGGAAAATAAACCGCTTGAACTGCTTGAACCGTTTGAATCGCTTAAACCGCTTTTTGCATCCCGTCCGCGCGCTTTAAATCATCTGTCCGCCCAATCGGGTCGCCATTGTTTGTTGATTGACACTGTATAGCAACGCATCGTCTTTGGATATTATTCTACGCCTGTAAAGGTCTGCCAGGCTCATATCCATCGTTTTCATTCCCGTTGATGCCGATGTTTGTATTGTGTTTTCGATCTGGAAAACTTTATTTTCACGGATAAGGTTGCGAATCGCACTGTTTACAATCATAATTTCAAACGCCGGATGCAGTTTTCCGTCCAGCGTAGGTATCAGCTGCTGCGACACCACGGCTTGCAGTGTCAGGGATAACTGTGTGCGGATTTGGTTTTGCTGATTCGGCGGAAATACGTCAATGATTCTGTCTACGGTCGCCGCCGATCCTATGGTATGCAATGTACTCAAAACCAGATGTCCGGTTTCTGCCGCTGTAATAGCCGCGCTGATTGTTTCATGGTCGCGCATCTCTCCCACCAGTATAACGTCGGGAACCTGCCGCATTGCCGCTCTCAGCGCATCCAAATAGCTTCCGGTATCCGATCCGATTTCCCGCTGGCTGATAACGCTTTTTTTGTGTGCATGACGATATTCAACGGGGTCTTCTATCGTTATTATGTGGTTATCTCTCTCTCTGTTTATTCTGTCGATAAGACAGGCGAGGGAGGTGGATTTACCGCTTCCGGTAGTGCCTGTAAACAGCAGTATTCCCCGGGTGTAGTTTGTCAGATTCATAATCGTTGATGGTATGTTTATATCGTCCGGATTAGGTGTTTTGACCGGAACAAGCCTTACGACCGATGCACAGGACATATTTTGCCTGTATGCGTTCACACGGAAGCGCGCCACATCCGGAACCGTCAGCGCAAAGTCGTCGTTTCCTCCGTCGAGCAGCGAAAAATCACGGTTTCCCGCAAGCTGGTAAAACTCCTTCAGTATCGCCTCGGTGTCGCGGGGTGCAAGGATATGCTCATCAAAAGGGTAGGTCCTGCCGTTTACTTTCAGGGATACGGGCTTGCCTACGATAACAAATATATCCGATGCTTTGCGTGCCGCCGCTTCTTTCAAAAATGATTCAACAAACATTAATCCGCCATTCACCAAACCGCGCAAAACCGTTTTGCGCCGGATTGGTTCCTTTCCCGAGTATTTTTTATGCTTTTACTTTGCCTATTTTGCCGCAACAAACGTCACTATCATAGAAACCTGGAACTCATTCTCTCTTTCGCCCACTCGCGAATAAGACATATCAAGAACACCTATGCCGGAATCCTTTGCGGATAATTCGTTCACTATGCTTAATACATCATTTTGTGATGCAGCGGTAAAATTTATACTCACCGAATAGAATGCGGCGGCAGATTCTACTTGTTTTCCCTCTTCATTTATTGATTTTCGCCTGACCCCTCCTATGGGAGGAAAATTCATCATTATATTTTCGCCGCGCGGCAAAATTATATTGTTTAATTTTTCTAGAACTTTTTCATCGTCAAAAACATCTGAAATATACAACGTTTTCTTTAGAATTTGTTCTTTCTTCGCAGACAGCTGCTCCCATTCTTCCACACCTTTTTCGGCTTGCTGTACTTCTTCTTCCAAGCGGGCTACCTGACCTGCCACTTCGTTTGTTTTGCGTATGTTGGGAATAAGGAAAAGAAACGCATAGGTTGCAATTACTATTGATACCCCCAGAACGATAAGCAAAACTTTCTCACGTTTACTCAGCTTCATTTTCTTCCTCCATTTCTCCAACGACCACTATTTCTTTTGCGACCAAATTTATCTGTAGGCTGAAATTCATTCGAGAATTTCTGTCATTTTCAGATGCCATTTGAATAATTCGCACTAATTCAAACAACTCAATCTCACGAAGTTTTCCTGTAAATTCGACTATTTCTATTGCCTGCGCAATTCCGGAAATGTTCACAACACCTTTTTCTTTTTCTACACCATTGTCCATCTCGAAATTTCTGAGCATCATGCTTTTCGGGCGAACACTTTCTATCAAATCATGCACCCTTTTAGCTGATTCCTTTTCTATCTCTTCGGAAAATCCTTTTGCTTCGAGTGACGCATTTTCCAGATTTTTTACTTCTCTTTCAAGCAGTTTCACCTGTTCCGCGTTTACTTCATATCCATTCAACTTTTCGGTAAGCGTTTTCTCCCTGCTTACGAGGGATTCAAGATATATCTGCGGAACAATCACCGAAGCCGCTATAAATGCAGCGACGAACAGTAACGCAAACACAACCGGCATTGCGGATTTTCTTTCGTCTTTGCTCACGCGTTCTTTTCTCGGTATCAGATCCAAGCCCGGGCTTTCAACCAAGGATGCGCCGTATGCATCCATATACATCCCGATTTTTATTTCACTGCGTTTGTTTTGTGCCACAACATTTTTCATTTTTTCGCTAAGGCTGTAAACCGGGATATCCAGAGAACTCTCCAGATTTTTCAATAATCCGGGCACATCATCCGCGCCGCCGAATACGAAAATCCCCTCGATGCTCGAGCCGCGTTCACGGTAATGGATATAGTCAATGATCGAAGAAACTTCGGCAGCCAGACTGTCCGCATCCTTCAATACCGGTGAATACCTATCATCGCCCGGCATTCCGTCATCCGAAGTTTGGGGCGCTTCCGCAAACGAGTTGAAATACCGGTTAGCGTAGTATTTACCGTTTATGAACATCGTCGTGTTATAAAGCGAATCCGTCACATCAAGCACGGCAAACGAACTCTTTCCCAAATCCTTCATCTTTGCCTGTGCCGCAAATTTCTGACGTGCGTTTTCCCGTAAATCAAGAGTTTTCGGAGTGAAGCCTGCCTTTTTCGCCGCCGAAATCAAAATCTGCGCCTCGTCTTTGGGTATAGCCGCAACCAGAACGCACAAGCTGCCCGCTTTTCTGCCGCTTTCGCTTTCCGCAGCATCTTCGCTTTTTGCTGGTTCGTCCTCCGCATCCGCTCTGCCTATAACCTTATACGAAATCGAAAACAACTCTTCGCTGGCGGGAAGAAACGACGAAATCTCGTTTTTTGCGTTTACCATAAGCGCTTCCGCCGGCATTTCGGGCCATACGAACTGCTGTACTATTATGTGCGGTCCGCCCGTCACCAGCACACAGTTTTCTTTTCCGCTTATTTTCGCTTCTTTCGCCGCACTGCGGATCGTCTGCGCTATCACATCTGTGCGCGCTTCTCCCGATGCCGCAACTCCGCCCGGCAATTTCGCAAACCCCGCCTCTGTTATTATCCCTGAGGTGTTTGTCCGTATTATCTTTACGGATTTTTCGCTGATATCAATACTGATCCTAGCCGTTTTCATTTGCATTTTTATAACCATTCCTTCCCATATTAGAGTTAGATTTCATTTTTAACAAATTTTTATAAGAATAGACTGATAGTTTCTTACGGTTTTCAGTCGTCTATCCCTGTTGTTTCATAAACATCCAGCGTATTGTCTTTTGCCGACCCTCTGAACGTAACTTCTACCTTTTCCCACGGCGGAACCATCCATCCGGTACCGCCCCCTTCGTTCAGTATCCCGTAAACCCCGCCGGACATGATCCGGTTTTCACTGCCCGAGGAAAATTTGGACGGCGGCACATTACCTACGGGAGGATTCGCGTTGTTTGAAACAGAAGTGTTACCGATATTTCCGACTATCATCCCCTGCAAACTCGCAGTTCCGCCGCCGTTGAATATCGTTTCGCTGCTCATGGTTCCGAATATTCCGATGTATGATACGCCGCTGTTGTGAACATAAAGCGTCATTCTGCCCTCACTGTAAAACTGCGGCAGTATATCCCCCGTAGCCGCGAACCGGAAATTTCTTTGCCCTGCCATACCCGCTCTTAGCTGACCGTAATTGCCGGAGCTGTCCATCGTTGCTATAAAAACCGAATTGGAGTTAAATACGTTGTTTCCGCCGGTGTCCGTAAATTCTATGTTTCCGCCTCTTACAAAAAACCTGAACCAGTTTATTGTAGCCGTCCCCCGAATATCCAGTGAATTGAAATTACCTCCGGCGGCTGTTCTGGAACCGCACATAATTAAAACATTTGTTCCGCTGTCTGCACCTGATCTTCCGTTAAGAGTAGCTCCGTTAACAACCATTCTTCCGGTAACATAAATCGCTATTAAATTGGGGCAGTTCACGTTTCCGTTTATCGTCAGGTCGCCGTTCACAACCAAATACTCCAGATTGTTGTAGGTTCCCGCACCCATTGTAGTCATATTGGAGCCTGTTCCGATTTCTACATTTCTCGCACTCGTATTAAGCACGGTTTCCCAGTTGGTTATTCCCGGGTCTATTACGCTGTTTCTGTTCATGCTTCTGACTCTTGAGTGCATATCGCTCATCGCATCTGTAAACATTGAGTAAACTTCATTTGTAGATCCCAGATACGGGCCGGTGTTACGGTCGGTGTAAAACGCACCGCCGTCCCCTACATCATTATATTCAATTCCGGGCTGTTCTTCAATATCTGTATTTTCTGTATATCCGGTTTCATATCCGACATTTACCGCAACGGTGCGTCCTCCGGATTTCGCCTTTATAATAAAAACGGGATCATCCAGATATACGATCACGGAGTACACCGTTACTCCCACATCCGGAGTGTTTTCTTCTTCCACGGATTTTATAGCGTTATCCGGATGTCCGGTTATCGAAACAAGCTGGGCTTTTTGCCCGTTGAAATCCATCTCGTTTATTTTTCCCGATATGTTGTTGAAAACACCCTGAAGAAAATTTTCGTCCAGTAATTTGTTGCTTAGTTCATCCTTCATTCCCGCAACGACCGAGCTTAATTCCGCCGGCTGGACGTTATATCTGTCAATATAAAAATTCGAATCTGATTTGTTCATTTCGCCGGTAAAAATCTGCGCTGCCAGCTGTGCCGCGGATTCTGCACTGTAATAATGTTTGTCCGCCGTTGCGACACCCGCGGTCCGGTACAAGCTGTACTGCGCCGTCATCAGCATCGCCGCCCCAAGCAGCAGCACAACGGTCAGGATAACCAAAACCAAAGAAAGCGAAGAACCCTTGCGGGAAGATGCCCGATTACGGATTTGTTTAACGATTTGACCTATTTGACCGCGCATAGCGAAACCCCCTATACCCCACGCCTTGACGGCACCTTGATTGACGAAAAAAACGCGGATGATTTTCTGCCGGTCGATATGCAGCCGGCGTGCATTTTTGATTGTATGATTGTATTCCGGGTAACTTGCTATCAGGTTTTTGTTAACCGGTTTTGTTAACAGGTTATTGTTAACCGATTATCGATAGTGCTTATTCTATTGCTATTCCCATCGACGGCGTGCGTGACAGGGCTATGGTCGTGCTGAGTTTCATACCGTGCGCACCCTCCGCCGACATTGTAAGCTTGCCGTCATTTATTTCCGAATGGAAGCTGACAAGCTCTGTCGGTGTGAAGTTTATCGGCGAACTTCCGCCCGGTGTAACATCCCGAACCGGGGTTCCGCTCATCATATTATATTCGACTTTTTCGATCGTGCGCTGCAGTGTTCCGTTAACAAGCTGATATGTGACGGCTGTACCCGTTATTTTTTCCATATCACTCAGATCCGTGCTTTCGTCGAGTACGTCTATCACCAGCTGACCTTCTCCCGTTTGCGGCTCTTCAGGGAATTTTATCACGCCCCGGTGTGCTTCACGGGATATAGAGAGCAACGAAAGGCTGAGGTTGTATTGGTCCTCATCCAGACGCTGGTTCGCCGATTGCATTTGCAGCGCATACCACAGCACGCCGCCCAGCACGGCGGAAATTAGCAAAACGATCCCCAACGTCACAAGCAGTTCGATAAGAGTAGCACCAGCTACGCGGTTAGCGTAAGCTGCGCGGTTAGCTCTTTTTTCTTTTACAGTTAGCGTGTTTAAAGTGTTTAGCGTGCTTACTGCATTTGCTTCATTTGCTTCATTTACCGGAATTTTCACGGTGTTAACGGTGTTCATGGTGTTCACGCCGCACCACCTCCCGGCATGATATTCAGTATATTCTTTTGAACACTGTATATTTCTTCATCTGCGTTGTTTGTAACCGTGACGGTCACTTCAACCAGATACTCATATTCTATTTCATCTATCACAGGGTAAAACCTAACCGTTGTACTAACGTTTTGATTCCCGAAATTTTCGCTGTCGGTTTTCGTTCTTTCCGGATCCGCTTTGTCTATTATTGCCTGCCATCTTGTTCCGGACGGCACTGTTATGTCAAAGTCTTCGCATATCTCTTCGCCCGTTAGCCCAACCAGCTGTTCTATCCGCATTTGTGCGGTAAAGGTTGCCGTCGTCATTTTGTGGGACGATGCGTTGTAGTCCGTTGCGGCATATATCATTCCCAGCAGCGGAACCGAGATAAACGCAATAATAGCAACCGAAACAAGGGCTTCGATCAAGGTCATACCCGAGCTTTTGGAGTTCATATATTTTGTGCTTTTCAAGGTTTTCAGGGATTTTAAGGTTTTAAAGGATTTCAGGAGTGCTAAAGGTGTTCGCTTCATGGTTTACCGCCCTTTCCTGTGAGGATAAGAGGATCAGTGGATAAGTGGGTGAGTGGATCAAAAGTAATCTTGCCCGCCTTGCGAAACTCGTTTTGCGAAGCCCGCTAAACCCGCTTTGCGGACATTTTTTTGGGTCTTTATCAATGATACAGGGATAATAGGGATATAAGGATATGAGGGATAATAGGGATACAAAGGACATTTAAGAATGTCTACGCTTTAGCTTTTTAGCTTTTTAACGTTTAGCGGGCGGGGAACAATAACCGCAGAAACTTCTCTCCAAAGAAAAGTGCCGCCATAATCCCTGCCGCGAGGAACGGGCCGAACGCTAAATATTCGCCCCTTTTGATTCGTTTTGCCGCCATTAGTACCGCACCGGTGATCCCGCCTGCCACAACTGCGAATAACAGGGACACCAACGCAAGCCGCCAACCCAGGAAAAGTCCCGCGGCTGCCATGAGCTTTACATCGCCGAAACCGAAGCCGTCCTTTTTCAATATTGCCAAACACAACAGATTGATTATAAACAACGGCGCGGCGGCGGTAACTGAACCGAGCAGTGCATCCTGCCAAACAGGCGCACCCGTCATGAGCAGAAGTTCCCGTACCGTACTCCGGCTTGCAGGAACTGCTTCCCCTAACCGGACGGCATCAACGCCGACAGCACTCAGAATGTAGGGTGCTGATACCCATAATATGCCGATACAGCCGCAAAAGATTACTAATCCGTCGGGTATCTCCTGTGTTTTCTGGTCGATAAAGGATATGCACATCAACGCGAACGCCAGCAGACACAAAGGTATTACATCGAGTGACGGACCGAAACGCAGGGCAACGCCGGCAAAGAACACCGAGCACAGCAGTTCTATCAATGGGTATCTGACAGATATGCCCGCTGCGCAATGCCGGCATCGACCTCTGAGGAATAACCAGCTGAAAACCGGAACCAAATCTACGCCTGCCAGCCGCCGGCCGCAAGTAGGACAGCCTGACGGCGGGACAATTATGGATTCTCCGCGCGGTAGGCGGTAAATCAACACATTGGCAAAAGAGCCAAAGCATAATCCAAAAACAACGGCGTAGACTATGGTAATAATTTGCAACTTCACATCTCCTGTGACGATTTCGTTTTTTATCCGGTTTTAAAAGGTTTAAAGGTTCTAAATAGTTATTTAGGTTATTAGGTTACCCTGTTACCCGGTTATCCGGTTATCGTTATGGTGTTGCCGGTTTTGATGCTCCGAATTTTCCGCCGGCAAAAGTAACCCAGGCATATGCCTCTTCGGAATTTGTGCTCGGATCAATGGTTAAATCCAGATTGATCAAATCAGCTGTCGGGGTTTTCGTCGTCGATAATTTCAGCGCAGTTCCGGTAACGTCGGCATAAGACGGTTTGGCCGTCAGCGGAGTTCCGGTGAGTGAATTGAAAGTGTTCAATGTACGGCTCATGAAAGACGCTTCCGACATAAGGATGGCATCTTTCGCATCAGCCTGTAAGTTTGCGTATGCGATTACCGCAACTACGGAAAGAATAGCGATGATAGCGATTACGATGATCAGTTCAACCAAGCTAAAACCTTTGCGTTTTTTAGAGAGCATTTTTTTCATGTTGATTTTTCTCCTTTAGTTTTGTTTTTATAAATAAAGAGATTTTTGCACGCTCCGCCTACTTCGGTAGTTCGCGCAGAGATCCCAATATTCCGTTCATTGTGGCTGTGCCGTTGTTTGCTATTGATATTGAATCATCTTAACCATATTGAACACCGGCAGAATGATCGCTATAACTATAGGGACAACGATCGCCGCCATCGCTATTATCAAAAGCGGTTCCATCAGCGCCATAAACGCCTGTACCTCAGATTCAGATTCATCGTCATAGAAGTCCGCCGCCTGATTGAGCAGCGAATCCATGGTTCCGGATTCTTCACCGAGCCGGGTCAAATATTTTATCATAGGCGGCAATGAATCCATCTGTTCGAGCTGTCCGCTCAGTTCTTCGCCCTTTGTGACCGCTTCGGCGACCGCATACAGGTCTTTTTCCATATACCGGTTGGAAATCGAGCGCGCGGTGATGTTCAAACCCTCGGTCAGTGCAACACCGGCAAGGCTCAGTGAGGACAGCGATCTTGAATACCGGGCGGCATAAACCTTTGTCAGCAGCTTTTTCAGCACCGGGACACGAAGTTTGAATCTATCGAAAGATATTCGCCCTTTTTCCGTTCCCAGCCACATCCTGAACCCTACCACCGCTACGACAATAAACATTATTATCAGATACCAGTAATTCACAACAAATTCGCTGACATTTATCAGTGCCTGTGTGAAGCCCGGAAGCTCCGCGCCGCTTTCTGCGTACATTTGGGTAAAAGCGGGTATAACAAAAGCAAACATCAGTGTAACAACGGCGATAATCGCACAAACCAATACGATAGGGTATATCATCGCATTACGCAGTTTGTTGTTGAGCTTCGCGCTCCGTGTAAAGGATGAACCGGCACGCTCCAGACACATATCCAGCGTACCCGAAGCTTCGCCCGCTTCCAGCATACTGTGAAACAGCATCGGAAAATTATCCCGGTACGACGAAAACGCCGCCGTAAGACTGACCCCTCGCTGTACCTTGACAAACACATCCGAAATAATGGAGCGCAGCGGCGCGTTATCGGTCTGGCTGCTCAAAATTTCTAGGGTCTTGGAAACCGAAACACCCGCTTTCAGCATAGATGCCATTTGCACGCAAAACGCCGCCAGCGGCTTCATTTTTATCCGTGTCTTTGTAACTCTGTCCACATCGTCCGCTACATAAGTTATGTCGATGGGATAATAACCGCCCTGGCGCAGCATGGATATTACGCTTTGTTTGTCAGGTGCGGTGTATTCGCCGCCGGTGTTTTCTCCGGCAGAAGAAACGGCTGTGTATTTGAATTTCGGCAAGACGCCACCTCCGGTTTAAGGTATAAAAATCATGTTATTCATGTTCGACATTTCATGTCCGGCATTTTCGCCTGTTAAAAAAGTATTCACTTTGAAAACGGTTTCCCACGCTCTGTACGCTCTGCACGCTGCACGCTGCACGTTACACGCCGTGAGTGATCGAAATAAGCTCTTCCAGCGTTGTTTTTCCATCATTTACCAGTGCTATTGCGGAATCACGGAGCGAAACCATGCCCGTAGACAGCGCATAAGCACGGATCTCGTTCAGCGAAATTTCGTTGTGAACCATATCACGGAAATTACTGTCTACCGTCAAAACTTCGTGAACCGCCATACGGCCTTTATAGCCGGTATCGTTGCACGCATTGCAGCCGAACCCTCTGTAATATTCCTGCGGCGCTTCCTTCATATCTATTCCGGCAAGGTCGAGCTCCGCCCGGCTGGGTTTGTAGGTTTGTTTGCAGGACGGGCAAATCACCCGCACAAGCCGCTGTGCCACCAGTCCTACCAGCGAAGCGGCGATCATATATGAGGGTATCCCCATATCCATAAGACGGTATATTGTGGATACCGTGTCGTTGGTGTGTATGGTTGACAATACAAGATGTCCGGTTATTGCGGCACGGATGGCAATCTCCACGGTTTCGGTATCGCGGATTTCACCTATCATTATAACGTCGGGATCCTGACGCAATATCGAACGCAGACCCGATGCGAAGGTAACCCCCGCCCGCTGGTTGAGCTGCATTTGGTTAAGCCCCTCCAGCATATATTCCACCGGATCTTCGATGGTTGTAATGTTGTCGCGGGAGCTGTTTATTTCATCCAGCATTGTGTACAGTGTGGTTGACTTACCGCTTCCTGTAGGTCCGGTTATCAGGATTATGCCGTGGGGGGTTTTAAGCAGGTCGTTGAATTTTGCCAGGTTTTGTTCGGTGAATCCCAGTTTTTCCTTGGGAATAAAGAACGCACTTCTGTCCAGCAAACGCATAACTGCTTTTTCGCCGTGGATCGTAGGTATCGTTGACATTCTTATATCTATGTCACGGTTCATAACGCGTACATCAAATCTTCCGTCCTGCGGCGCGCGCCGTTCGGCTATATTAAGGTTGCCCAATATCTTGACCCGCGCTATCATGGCGGGTGCTGCGCTTACCGGCGTTTCAAGCACGTTGGACAGTACGCCGTCCACACGCATACGAACACGCACCGTAACCGCCGAGGGTTCAATGTGTATATCCGATGCGCCCATGCTTACCGCTTGCTCGAACAGTGCATTGATCAAACGGACGACAGGTGCGGAAACAACATCGTCATCGCCCGCTTCACTGACTGCCGTCGCAACTTCACGCAGGTTGGATTCTTTTTGGAATTCCGACAACGCCTGTCTGGCATATTCGCTTCCGTATATTTTATCAATAAACGCATTAATGCTCCGTCCGCTGGCAAGCATAGGCTGCGCATTCATACGCGCAACGGCTCTCACTTCGTCCAGCGCCCGGAAGTTTTTCGGGTCCTCCATCGCAATGTACAAGACCCCGCGTTCCACCTTTACCGGCGCAAGCAGATTCCGGCGTGCCAGCTCTACCGGAATGGATTTTGCAACACTATGGTTTATTTCAACGCGGTCCAGGTCTACATAAGGAACATTATGCTGGTTTTCCAAAACCCTCATCAGATCCTTAGAATTAATATAACCTTTTTCAATAAAAATATCACCGATTCTTCTGCCGGTCGCCCTTTGGATTTCTAAACACTCTTCTGCTTGCTTCTCATCAATAAATCCGGCACTTACAAGCATTTCCCCAAGAAATTGTTTTTTAGCCACACGCGAACCTACCTTTACATTTACATTATTTTATTTTTGATAATATATTATATCCAATTTAATAATATATTATATATGTTTTCGCAATTCAACGTTCATCACCGTGTGTATATTATCACATAGAGAAAAAAAAATCAACCATAACCTTGTTGTTTTCTCCACTTATTATAAATTTCGGCAATAATCACAAATTTTCAACAAAAAAAAAAAAAAAATGAATAAAGTATTACATTAGACCTCCTCGGGAATTAAAACGTGACGTATGAACATTCAGCTTAAAGAAAACGCCCTCGCTTTTGCAAGGGCGTTTTCTCATTCATGTACAGTCGTGACTTTTTAAGTCTTTGGCTTACTCTGTATCATCATCAGCCGGATCATTTGTATTTTCGCCATCATCCGTTGATATGCTGGTGTCGTCTCCATCACTGCTGCTGCTGCTGGTTTTGTCGTTGTTGCAAGCTGCGAACAATGCGAATACCATAACACACGCAAGAGTAGCCGCTAATAATTTTTTCATTGGAATCAACTCTTTCATTAATTTTTGACCAGTTTTTGGTCTTCGTCCAGAATATCACAGCTCGACCTAAAAATCAATATGAATTTTCATTTTTTAACTGATTTGTAGAAATGTTTTACATTTTACTGTAAATTTACCCACAATTTACATCCAATATTAGCCATTATGTCTGCCATATATTGCATATTGTAATTGTTTTCGCTTTAGTGACCGATACGCAAGCACAAAAAAACAGCCGCAAAAACTTAATTTCTTTTTTAAAACAGCTAACCGCCCATTGAATATTCGGCCGCTGATCAAATCCTAAAAATATAAAAACTAAAATATGTTATGATACAATTGATGGGTGACAGATAAAAAGGTAAATACAGCGAGCCTGTGATACAATGGTAAAGCAACTAAACCGAACCATGTATAAAGGAGCTGTATTCACCATGAAC
>WRKL01000035.1 GCA_009778115.1 Oscillospiraceae bacterium
TTTATGTGCGTTTGAGATGGCACACATTTATCATAACAGGGGATTTTTTGATTTTCAACCCTTGTTTTCATTGATTACAGGAATGCTCGTATAATTATACCGCGCCTTGCTGCATCATTGCTTCCGCGACCTTTTTGAACCCTGCGATGTTCGCGCCGGCGACAAAATTATCTTCCTGCCCCGATTATTTTGCGGCGGCAGCTATATTATTATAAATGTTAACCATGATGTTTCTGAGCTTTTGATCTACTTCTTCAAAGGTCCATGCGATTCTCATGGAATTCTGGCACATTTCCAAAGCAGATGTCGCAACACCGCCCGCATTGGCCGCTTTGCCGGGTGCGAACAGTACGCTGTTTTGCAAGAATATTCCGGTCGCTTTCAGCGTGGTCGGCATATTTGCACCTTCGCCGACCGCAAAACAACCATTGCTGACCAACAGTTTCGCATCCTCTTCGTCGAGTTCGTTCTGAGTCGCACAAGGAAGCGCAACATCACATTTAACGCTCCAAATTCCGCGCCCCTCGGTATAGACCGCATTCGGACGAAAGATTTTATATTCATGGATTCTTCCGCGCTTTACTTCTTTTATTTCCTTGACAGCGGCAAGATCAATACCCTGTTCATCATATATATATCCGCCCGAATCAGACAAAGCAACTACTTTACCGCCCAGCTGTTGGACTTTTTGCGTAGCGTAAATTGCTACGTTCCCTGATCCTGATATTACAACGTTTTTGTCTTTAAGGGACTTACCATGCTGACGGAGCATCTCATCCACTAAGTAAACCAGACCATATCCGGTAGCTTCGGTGCGGGCAAGAGAGCCGCCGTAAGTTAATCCTTTACCCGTGAGAACTCCTTCAAAATTGTTACGAAGACGTTTATATTGACCATACATAAAACCAACCTCGCGTCCTCCCACACCGATATCTCCGGCAGGCACATCTGTATCCGCACCGATATGACGTTGCAATTCCGTCATAAAGCTTTGACAGAATGCCATTATTTCGCAATCTGACTTACCTTTTGGGTCAAAGTCCGAGCCGCCTTTTCCGCCGCCGATGGGCAAACCGGTTAACGAGTTTTTAAAAATTTGCTCAAAGCTTAAAAACTTGATAATGCTTAGAGATACGCTTGGATGAAAACGCAAACCGCCCTTATACGGTCCGATAGCGCTGTTGAATTGAACCCGGTATCCTTTGTTTACTTGGATTTTCCCGGCATCATCAACCCACGGGATTCTGAAAAGAATAGCTCGCTCGGGTTCAACCAGCCGCTCCAATATCCCCGCCTTTTCGTATTCCGGATGCGCATCAACGAAAGGTGCAAGTGTGGTAAAAATTTCGGTCATCGCTTGAATAAATTCCGGTTCGTTGGGATTTTTTTTTGTTGCCTGTTCCAGGACTTTCATTGTATAAGACATTTTATTTTTCCTCCTAAAAAATAACAAAGGCTCTCGTCAATATCCCGTCAAAAAAGCAGGTTATTGACAAACGCCTTTGTTTATCCCGTAGATTGTAGCATAACCCGGTTTAAATGTCAAATCCAAATTTTCCGGTGTATATTAAAAGTTTTTTATTTACGGGAAGGTTTTTATTTTCGATCCGAAAAAATTTGAGCCGCCGTGATTTTGATCATATGCCCGTCGTCAGCCGCTGATACTCCAACACCAATACAGGTAAATTTACCGTTTGTAATATTCGGGTAATAATCAAGGTCGGATTTAAAAACATTGAGTAGCTTAGCCGCAAAATCTTTGAGTTCCCCCGGCGTGTATCCGTTCATTTTTATCACGGAAATACCCGCCGTACTTTCTGCCGCCATACTGTATCCTGTGTATGCGTTTTCCTTGAGAACACTTGACCACACTTTACCGTCAGGACGGACATCAGTGTATCCCATTCCCGCTTCCTTTGCGCGGATCCCGGCTGAGGTTGTTAATATAAAATTTTCGGATAAATCGAATTTGTTCGCAGTATCGCGCAGGTTATTGACAAGCCGTACAAGTTCGTCTTCTATTATAGCTAATTGTGCGGCCGTAAAGGGTGTTGGGTCTGCTTTCGCAGGGGGGTCAATTTCTCCTCCGACCGAATCGTCCGCTCTTATTCCGGTTGCGACGACGAATGTCCGCTTGTTTTGAGTATCTTTAATACTGCCGCTGATTTGCGCCACACACGAAGGGCACGGATTATAGCAAAAATCGACTTTACTGTCCGCACGCCGGGCATACGACACTATAACCGAACTTGCCGTTAAGGCCGCGACAGCGAAAATCGCGATTATTTTTTTTGAGTTAAATAGCATCATGTCACACCTCCAATTATATTTTTCGCATTAATATTCTTTATATTTTTACAAAAATTATTCGTTGGAAGTTTTTAACATGATTATACCAATATCCAATAAAAGTAACTTTTTGATTGGATATTGGTATTATGACATTTCTGATATTACCCGGCGCAGTTCGTCTGTTCCTTCTCCGGACACCGCGGAAAACGGGATTATTTTAATTTGATCTCCGCAGGGGAGCTCGGCGGCAAAATCGGATTTTCTTTTTTTTGCGGCGGTTTTTGAAATTTTATCCTCCTTGGTCAGCACAACAACAAAAGGCAGCGACGCGTCAATCAAGAAATTCACCATAAGCAAATCCAGCTCGGAGGGCTTATGGCGAATATCAATAAGCTGTATTATCAGAGCAAATTCACGGCTGCCGGAAAAATAAGCATCAATCAAGCTGTTCCAACGTCTTTTTTCGTTTCTTGAAACCTTGGCGTAACCGTACCCCGGAAGATCAACAAAAAATATTTCGTCTACCTTATAAAAATTTATGGTTGCGGTTTTTCCCGGGGTCGAGCTGGTTTTTGCAAGCGATTTTCTATTTAAAATTTTGTTGATAAGCGAAGATTTTCCGACGTTAGAACGTCCGCAAAACACGAATTCCAAACCCTCGGAGCGTTCGAGTTGTTTCGCTGTGCCGTAGCTTGTTAAAAATTTAGCATCGTTAAAGTTCATATTTATTACCCGATTACAAACCCGGCGGGGACTTTTTTATCAGTTTCTTTGATACGGCGGCGCAGAGCCGACGGTTCACAAAGCTTATTCTCTTCCTGTTTTATCAACGCATGGTTTAAAACATCGTCCATACCCGCAACTTTGACGAATTCTACAGTTTCTGCAACGGTTTTGTCGATCTCCATCAAATCCGCGGCGTTGTCATCGGGAACAAGCACGGTTTGGATTCCCGCGCGGTATGCCGCCATCGTTTTTTCTTTCAAACCGCCGATCGGCAGTACTCTTCCGCGCAATGTCACTTCGCCCGTCATTGCTACTTTGTGGTTTACGTTCAAACCGGACAATGCGGAAACCAGTGCTGTCGCCAGCGCGATTCCTGCCGACGGACCATCCTTAGGCGTAGCGCCGTCGGGCACATGAAAATGTATATCATTGTCCTTGTAGAAAGTAGGAGAAATTCCGTAGGACGGAGCGATATTACGCACAAAGCTAACAGCGGTTTTAGCACTCTCTTTCATTACATCGCCTAAACGTCCGGTCAGCTCCAGTTTACCCGTTCCCTGTAAAACATTAACTTCTACCGTAAGCATTTCGCCGCCCACCGATGTATAGGCAAGTCCGTTAACTACGCCGACCTGATCTGTTGCGATCATTTTATCCTTAACGTATTTTTTCGCACCCACGAATTGTTCCAAATTTTTGTTTGTGATGTTTACTTTGACTGCGTTGTTGCTTGCAATTTCCAATGCGGCTTTACGGCACAACTCCGCAATTCTGCGCTCAAGCCGGCGCACACCCGCTTCTTTGGTATAATTTTCGATTAACGTATAAACAGCACTGTCGCTTATTTTAAGCTGGCTCGCTTTTAAGCCGTGTTTTTTCAACTGCTTTTTAAAAAGATGCTTTTTGCAAATGAAAAACTTTTCCTGCGCAGTATAGCTCGAAAGCTCAATAACTTCCATCCTGTCAAGCAACGGAATCGGAATATCTGCGGTACTGTTTGCAGTCAAGACAAATAATATATTGCTTAAATCAAATGGTATTTCCATAAATCTGTCTACAAAATTCATGTTCTGTTCGCTGTCGAGTACTTCCAGCAGTGATGCATAGGGGTCGCCCTGATAGCTTTTACCCATTTTGTCGATTTCATCAAAAAGCATCAGCGGATTATTCGTGCCCGCTTTTTTCAATGCGTTTATAATGCGTCCGGGCATCGCTCCCACATAGGTCTTACGGTGTCCGCGTATTTCGGATTCATCACTAAGCCCGCCCAGCGAAATACGTTGATATTTACGCCCTATCGCTTCGGCAATCGCACGAGCGATCGAAGTTTTTCCCACCCCCGGAGGACCTACCAGACATATGATTTGACCCTTGATGGATTTCGAAAGAATATACACCGAAAGGGTTTCAAGGATGCGTTTTTTTACCTTATCCATCCCGTAGTGGTCTTTGTCCAGCATTTTTTGCGCTTTAGGTATATTTATATTATCCTTGCTCTGTTTATCCCACGGAAGTTCGAGAGCTATATTCAAATAGTTTCGGATAATATGATTTTCATGCCCGTGGGGCGGCATTCCGATAAGCCGTTCGGATTCCTGTATCAAATGCTTGCGCGATGCGTCGTCAATATTTTTGATTTTTTCGATCCGGTCAAAATATTCGGTATCTTCGGTTTCCATGTAGTTTTCGCTGTCCGCACCCTCGCCCAATTCTTCCCGGATATTTTTAAGCTGTTCGCGCAAAAACACTTCACGGTTGTGTGATTCGATTTTGCTTCTTGTCTTCTCCATGATATCTTTTTCGATTCTTATAATCTGGGATTCTTCGTACAAATAATCAATGCAAAGCATTATTTGCTCATAAATATCGTTAAGACGGGCTATATTTACTTTTTGTTCTAAGTTAAGGATAAATTTTGAAACTATGTAGTGAAGAATACTCAGCGGTGATTTTTCCTGCCGGATGGTTTCCACGATAATCGCCGCCTGCGGTTTCGGGATCGGGAGATTTGCGATAAAGGAAGAAAAAGCATCGGTAAGTGCCCGAACTATCGCCGTCATTTCGGAATCGGAGATCTTGGGCGCGCGATAAGGGATTTTGGAAAACAGTGCGCGCTTGTGGTTTTTATCCCGAGCCAAATCGAGTAACGCGGCTTTTTGTGATATAGTAACCGTGACACGGGAATCATCTCCGTTAATAAAAGCCTGTTCTATTTTAGCAATGACACCGAAATCACACAAATCGTCTTTTCCCCAGCTTTTGGAAAACGCTGTTATTCGGCTCAGATTTTTCACCTGAAATACAATAAATATCTTTTTATCCGTTTCTATAGCTTTAATGACTGCATTGACCGAGCTTTCGTCCGTAACTTCAAAACTCATGGTCATACGCGGGAAAAAGACATCTCCTTTTACACAAACCACAGGAGCTATATATTGATTGGTATCAACTTTTTTCATATGTAAAACCGTCCTCTCACAGAAAATACAGTAAGTTTTCAAAATATATAATTGGAATTAGGGCTAAACCTGTCTCCGTTGTCATTATATCAAAAACAGAATAAAGATGCAATATATAAATTCAGGTAATAAAAAATGATTAAATATTTATTGTTATTCCGGATATTTTTTCTTCTTGCTAAAATTAAGCCTGGCGGTGAACAACATATCGGAAGCGAAGATTTTTATTGCAACCGCCGCCAAAACAATCAAGAACGCGAGTTGATAAGAAAACCCGAGTGCCGGAGCAGTCAAATTCCCCATGACCGCGTTGGAAGCAGAAGCATAGGTTGACGTAAACGGAATCGCATAGAGTAATGTACGGGGAATAGGCGGAAGGCTGTTTATATCCATAAATATTGTGAAAAAGTAGGGTATCATCACCAAAAAAGTCAGCGGCATAACTACGGTTTGCGCTGATTTGGAATCAGATGCCAGACTTCCGAGTACCATCGCCGCCGTGAGTGCAATGATCACCGTCGCCAGCAGATTTAACAATATTAGCGTAACCCCCGCCGGGGTATAAGCAAGCCCCAATATATCCGCCGCTTCGAAAGCGGTCACGGCACCTGAAACCGCCGGGGCGGCATCCTTCATTAAAGTCGGAATCAAAAACGCGGCTCCGGCACTCATTACTGCGGTCATGCCCAGTGCGACGATCGCCGCCGCCGTCATTTTCGCCATCAGTATTGAAAGCCGCGGAACGGGGGTTGAAAGCAGGGTTTCCAGAGTTTTATCGCCTTTTTCGACGGCTATTGCCGCTGCTATCGTTTGCGCGCCCAGCACGACAATCATAAATACGATAATCGGAATAAATATGGATTGTGCGAAAAACAAGCCTATCATAGTGTCGGGAGCTGCGTTAACAAATTTTTCGCCGTGCCAGGTCACATGGTTTGGTGTTACAGGGCGCCGTGCAAAATCGGAATCTGATATATTGCCGGATTTTATCACGGTGTCCGAAACATAATCGTTTATCGCTTCTACCGCTGCGAAAGGGATTGATTCGGACATAATTGCCAAAACATTCAGGGATTTCAGCTCCCGTACCAGGCTGATATTCGCCGGCTCTCCCTTTTTAACCGAATCCTCAAAACCTTTCGGGATAAAGATAAACGGTTCGCCGCCCTCCGGCTTTGGTTTTTCACCTGCGTTTCTTCTCACATTCACAGTAAGGGCCAAGCCGTTTTCGCCGCTTTGCAAAAAATCTATTACAGCCTCAGACAATGAAGTTTCATCGTTGTCCGTAATATTCACTTCGGTCCGGTTCGCACTTTCTACCGAGTTTTCAATAATTCCCGATAACGCCGCGCCCACAAAAACGAAAGCCGCAAGCGATATAGCCGCCGAAAAGATGACGGTTGCGGTTATCATTTCGCGCAGTTCTTTATTCAGCAATGATAAAAATTTCACGAGTTCGCGATCCTCTCAAAAACTTCTTCCAGATTATTTGCCCCGTATTCCGACTTGAGATCATCAGGGCATCCTGCCGCACATAATACACCCTTGTTGATAATTCCGACCCTGTTTGAAATATGTTCTATTTCGAGCATATTATGTCCTGATATTAAAAATGATGTTCCGTCTTCAGACAATTTTCGTATCATACGGCGAATCTCAAGTGCATTGATAACATCCAAGCCGGAGGTAGGTTCGTCAAGAATCGCCAAGCAGGGTTTGGTCATTATTGCCCGGGCAATTAAAAGTTTTCGTATCATACCGCGGGAATATCCGCGCACTTTATCGTTCAGCCTTTCGCCTAATCCGCAAACTTTTATTGCGTGTTCCACATATTCACGTTTTCGCTTTTCATCGCGGGTAAAGAGCGAAGCCATAAAACTCAGATAACCGATCCCGGTCATAGTTTTATACGCCCCTGCTTCATCAGGCAGGTACGAAATTTTTTCTCTTACCTTAGCCGGCGTTTTTGCAACCGAAATCCCGTCCACAAGCACATCACCGCCCGTAGGCTTCAGCAAGGTCGCCGCAATACGGAGTACCGTTGTTTTTCCTGCTCCGTTTGAGCCGATGAGTGCGAAAACCTCGCCCTTTTTCAGGTTAAAGCTTACATCGTCCACAGCCTTGATATTAGTATATGTTTTCGAGAGATTTTCGACTTTTAACGCATAATTCATATTCGCAACCGTTTCTTTGAGTAAAGTGTTGAAAAAAATCTGTTGCAAATTGCCGCAGCATTTTTAACAAAAGAATTTACAACATTTCTTTAAGTTAATAATTCAAACAATGTTTCAGAATATCCCACCGGATCCTCCGCCGCCAGCCCCGACATAAGTGCCGCCTGTGTATACAATACCTCGGCGTACTTTTTCGCTCTGTCCGTGTCGTGCTCGTACAGATCTTTGAGCCGTTCAAAAAGCTTGTGATCCGGGTTTAGTTCAAGCAGGCGTTCTGCCCTGATCGCAGAATCGGGTTGAACGGTTTTCATATATTTTTCCATTTCGAAGGACGTACCGCCCGCCGCGGTCAAGCATACAGGATGGGATTTTAATTTAGGGGAAAGCTTAACTTCATTGATTCGCTCGCCGAGGGTTTCTTTTATAAAACCGAGCAAATCTTTGTTCTGCTCTTGCTTTTCCTGTGTGTCCTTCTTTTCATCCTCATTTTCCAAACCCAAATCGTCGTCATTGACCGATTTGAATTCTTTGTCTTTGTAATTTCTCATGATTTGTGCAGTAAACTCATCGACCTGTTCGGTAAAGTATAAAATCTCATAGCCTTTTTCTCTTAAAGCTTCGGTTTGCGGGAGCTTGGAAATCAAGCTGATATTTTCGCCCGTTGCGAAATAGATATATTTTTGTTCGCTTTTCATGCGCGTAACATATTCGTCCAGTGTTACGGGGCGTCCATCGTTATCCGACGAAAAAGAAGAAAAGAACATGATCAAATCCTGCAGCAGATCTTTCTTCATCCCGAACTCGGAAGCAACCCCGTATTTTAATTGTATGCCGAAAGTTTTATGGAATTCTTCATACTTCCCGCGATCGCCGGACAGCATTTTTGCAAGTTCGTTTTTGATCTTTTTTTCGATATTATTTGCGATGACCTTGAGTTCGCGGCTGTGCTGAAGCATTTCCCGCGATATATTCAACGATAAGTCAGGAGAATCCACAACACCTTTGACAAACCGGAAATGTTCGGGAATTAAATCTTCGCAGCGTTCCATTATCATTACGCCGCTTGAGTATAATTGCAAGCCTTTTTGGTAGTCGCGGGTAAAATAATCATATGAAGCTTTAGCGGGAATATACAGCAATGCTTTGTAACTGACGATACCCTCCGCATCCGTATGGGTATACAGGAGCGGCTTTTCGAAATCATAAAATTTATCACGGTAAAAATTTTGATAATCTTCCTCCTTAAGTTCGTTCCGGTTGCGCTGCCAGATCGGAACCATGCTGTTAAGCGTGGTGAGTTCGGTTTTCTTTTCGGTTTCGTTAACATCAGGGGTTTCGGCATTATCGTTGTCTTCTTTGGGCACATATATTTCTTTTTCCATACGGATGGGGTAACGGATATAGTCAGAATATTTTTTTACCAGACCTTCGATGTTGTGTTCGGTCACAAAACGGCTGTATTTTTCGTTTTCGTCATCGTCTTTTAGTTTGATTATAACGTCGGTTCCCCAGGCGCTTCGTTCGGCTTTTGTTATTGTATAGCCTTCGGAACCCGAGCTTGTCCACAGGTAGGCATCATCTTGTCCGTAAGCACGCGAAATGACCTGAATCTGCTGCGCCACCATAAACGCAGAATAAAAACCTACTCCGAATTGTCCGATTATGTCCGGGGTATTATCCGCGGGATTTTCGCCGTCTTTTGCAGGTTTTGATTCCGCAAGTGCTTCTTTGAATTGCAGCGAACCGCTCTTAGCGATTACCCCCAGATTGTTTTCCAGCTCATCCCGTGTCATGCCCACGCCGTTGTCGCTTAGGGTAAGAACACGGTTCTCCTTATCCAGGATAATATCCACCGCGAAATCCGAACGGGACATTCCCGCGTCCGAATCGGTAAGCGCAATGTAACACAGCTTATCCAGCGCATCCGAGGCGTTGGAAATAAGCTCGCGTAAAAATATCTCCTTATGCGTGTAAATTGAGTTGATCATGAGATCCAGCAGACGTTTGGATTCAGATTTGAATTGTTTTTTCGGCATTTTTTTGTTTCTCCTTCATATTCGGGCTATCCGTAATAATTCAACCGCCGCGAAAAATATTTGCGGCAAACTGTATTTTTTAGAAAAGCCGTATTATTATGGGAGTTCGGTTTTTATTTTCAGCACTCCCTTTAGGGTATTTTACAATATTTATATGAAAAAATTATAACAAAGATTTAAAATATTTCGGTATTAGCTATTTCTGCGACTTTATTTATTGTTTGATTCTTCGCTTCTTGCCGGAATAAACTCGCAGAGCTGCGCAACTTTAATATTCTCACCGTATAAAATCGGTTTTTTCGTCCTCTAAAATAATTTTCCTAACTTCCGCTGCCAAAAAAATCGAACCTGTAACCAGGACAATCCCGGTCTTAGATTTATGTGAACCGGACAAAGAAACAGCAAGCTTCAAAGCTTCGCGAACATCGGGAGTCACGTTAACATCCGAATGGCTGATCATATCCGCAAGTTTTTCAGCTTCCAGAGTGCGGGGAGAGCTTACCCTTGTGGTTATTACGGTTTTGCACAAAGGTGTTATATATTCCGCTGATTTTGTGCAGTTTTTGTCCCTGAGCATACCCAAAACCAAAACATCGGGAAAAATTCCGCGCCTTTTCAGGTTATCAGCAAGAGCTCGTGCGGATTCCGGATTGTGCGCTATATCCAGAATCATCACAGTATTTTCATTCCTGTCCGAATCGTTTTCCGGCGGTTCTTTAACGGTTGCATAAGACAAGAATTTACCTTTAAACAGTTCAAAACGTGCGGGAAACTCCGTATTTGAAAGTCCGGCAGTTATGTCGTTGACAGATACATTCAACAGTTTCATCGCCGTGTATGCGGTGATCGCGTTATAGACCATATGGTCACCGTCCAGTTTTATTTCAAACGCTTGTCCGTTGTATGAAAATCTGTTACCCTCCAAAGAAATGTCCCGGACGGAAAATCCCGGCGAGAACTTTGCGGAAGAATTAATCTTTAACGCCGCCAAGTCAGGTGTATGCAAAACCGCTCCAACCTCGGAGCATCTATTCCGGATAACAGCGTTTGCCGCTTTTTTTTGCAGCGGATAATTAACGACAGATGCGCCGTTTTTGATAACGGCCACTTTTTCGGCGGTGATTTTTTCGATAGTATCCCCTAATATATCGGTATGATCTAACGAGATCGATGTGATGATATTAACTTTACAGCTTTCGGCGGAAATTACATTTGTTGCATCGAAACGTCCGCCCAATCCGGTTTCAAGGCAAACGTAATCGCACTGTTTTTGTGCGAAATAGTAAAAAGCAACGGCAGTAATAAATTCAAATTCGGTGATTACTATCCCCTTAGTGATAAGGTTTTCGCAAACCGGCATAAGAATCGACACCGTTTCGGCGTAGTCCTTTTCGGTTATCATATTTCCGTTTATCTGAAACCGTTCCCGGAAGTCCAAAACATACGGAGATATAAAAAGTCCGGTACGAAACCCTGCCGCCGTCAAAATATTAGCGCAAAAAGCAGCGGTAGAGCCTTTACCGTTTGTACCGGCGATATGCACAAACTTCAACGATTCCTGCGGATTTTTCAGCTCTTGCAATAATTTTGAAATCCTTTCCAGACCCAAAATCCATCCGAAACGGCCTAGCGAAGATGTATAATTCCGCGCATCGTCATATGTCATTTTAATCCTGTCCCTGCATCATTTCATCTATGCCGGGCAAAAGGCTGTTGATATAAATAGCGAATAATGAATTCGCCCACGCAAACCAGGGACGGGTAAAATTTTCCGGATTTTCCGGATCAAAAGCTTCGTGCATATAATCCGTGCCCGCATCGGTTTTTAAGAGCATGGACAAAATTTCAGCTTTTTCTTTTTTATCATCGGTTGTCAGCCCCTGCATAATAAGCCCTATATGCCACACATAACCTGCGGGAGTGTGCGGACTCCCCACTCCTGCGGCAAATTTGCCGGCGGCGTAATACGGGTTATCCGAACTTAAAATAAACTTTCGGGTGTTTTGGTAGATTTCATCATTTGTGCTGCAATATCCAAGATACGGCAACGAAAGCAAGCTGGGAACGTTCGCATCATCCATCAAAACATGGTTGCCGTAGCCGTCGGTTTCATAAGCGTATATTTTCCCATACACAGGGTGCGTAACGATTCCGTAATGCCCGATTCCAAATTCTATTTCACTTTTGAGTTCCGTAATAATTTTTAATGTCGCATCATCTTGGATAATATTGTTGTAGATTTCCTGTAAATAACCCAATACTACCACTGCGAACTGATTGGAAGGGATCAGATAGTGCAATTCGCAAACATCGTCGCTGGGTCGGAAACCCGACCACAAAAGCCCGGTATAGTTTGTGGGCATACCTTTTCCGCCATTGCGCAAATTATCCATTTCGTGCCCGGGGCCCAGCCGGATAAAACGATAATCCGAATCGGTGTCGTGCCGCTGCTCTATTTTCCAAACACGCAATATTTCCTTGATTGCCGCAGCAAAATCACCATCGAACACCGAATTGTCGCCGCTTGCTTTGAAATATTTATAAGCGATCCAAACTGGGTAACAAAGGGAATCTATTTCATATTTGCGTTCCCACACCCAATCACTGCGTTTATCGGTATTATCATTGTGTCCGCGTCCGTCTGCTTCCTTGTTAAAAGCGTTAGCGTACGGGTCGATTTGTATATACTTGAATTGTCGTTTGAGCATACCTGCCACCAGCTTGCGGATATTTTCATCCTTACCGCACAATGCCAGATATTGGCTGACCTGTGCGCTGGAGTCTCGCAGCCACATTGCCGGTATATCACCCGTGAACACATATGTTGTCGAGTCCTCAAGTAATTCGGTTGTAGTTTCCAGCGTGTTCAAAAATCCCTGCGAATACATTTTACTCAGCTTCGGATATTTGTTCAGGTGTTTTTTGCAAATATCACGCAAATACCCGAGAACGCCCTCAAACTCTTTTCGATTTATTAAACCTGTTTTTTTCATAATGTCCGTCCTGCGCCGAATTGCACAAAAGGCAATGAGCGGCTTAATCCCTCTCTTGAAAATCTCATATGTCAAATTCCGTTTCCGGGAGCTGCTTAAATTTCCATTCCGATACCTATCGCCTTAAGATTATACTCTGTCATATCCTTTTTGCGCATCGGTACCGACTTATGTAAAGCCTGAGTGACGGCGTCCCGTGAGCAAATGCCGGTCTCCTTTATCATTTTACCGATAAGAATCATGTTCGCGAGTCCTTCGATGTTGTTGTCGGCTGCGAGCTTGGTGGCGGGCACACGGTACTCGTGGATATCGTCACGGGTTTTTTCCCGCTCTATCAAGGAACTGTCCGCGATTATACTGCCGCCGGGTATTACCGTTTTTTCAAATTTATCGAAAGACGGCAAATTAAAGCAAAGCAAAACATCAGGATCGACAGCGATAGGCGATCCGATCTGTTTTTCAGATATTACAACACTGCAATTCGCCGTGCCGCCGCGCATTTCAGGACCGTAGGAGGGCAGCCACGAAACTTCCTTACCCTCGATCATGCCTGCGTTAGCCAACAACTTTCCGGCGAACAATACGCCTTGTCCGCCGAACCCGGCAATTAAAATTTGTTTCATAAATATGACCATTCCTTTCAAGCACAAAATTCAATGCTTATGGAGAGTGCAATTTTTTCAGATGTTTGAGTCTTTATAAATTCCCAGCGGATAGTACGGCAGCATCTTTTCTCTCACCCAGTCCAGTGCGGCGACGGGTGACATACCCCAGTTTGTCGGGCAGGATGATATGACTTCCACCAGACTGAATCCTTTTTTATCTATTTGGGTCCGGAACGCTTTTAATATCGCCTTTTTTGCGGATTTGATGTTTTTCACACTGTCCACAGAAACCCGCTCGATATAGGCGGCACCGTCAAGTGTAGCGAGCATCTCACTGACTTTTATGGG
>WRKL01000036.1 GCA_009778115.1 Oscillospiraceae bacterium
ATAAGAAAAAGGACGGTTGAACGGATGTATTTCGTGCATGATATAGATGCCGCCTTTCTTTAATATGCGATTGATATTAATATACATAGAAATCAAATCATCAATCCAAACATGAACACCGTTAGATGTGTAAACAAGGTCGTATGTATTATCCGTGATTTTACCTAAATAAGTGGTATCGTCGCAAATAAACTCTATATTCAAGTTGTTCTTTTCGGCTACGGTTTTTGCACTTTCTATTTGATTTTTTGAGATATCACAGGATGTTACATCAGCGCCAAGCAATGAAAAAGCAAATACGGCGTGATTATCACCGCTTGACGGTACACATATTTTTTTACCCTTAAAATTTGCAATGTTTTTGTTTAGCATTTCCCATATAGTGCAATGAAACACAGACTTTGGATTTTTTATTATTTTGTTAATAGTCCTGTCTGCACGACTTTCCGTATACCAGTCGGAGTTGGAAATTTCATCCCATTTTTTTATAAGCTTATCTTTGTTCATCAGATTTCTCCATTCATAAACATACGCCCGTACTTCCGCAGGGTGTGGAAAATAGCAGTGCCGTTTTATTATACTTCGTGTTCTGCGATACGTCAATTCCCGTTTTAAATCTCACCGAAATGCATATTATCAATTTTTTTATTTGCCTTACATAATGATAATATGTTATACTCATGTTGTTATCAATTTAGATGGTGTTGGAAAAGTCGCCCGTTTTTGTTTTTCAACACATTCATTTATAATAGCGGAGCGTTTAGCATGAATTTGAAAAAAGATGATTTGAACCGGAGCTTGCTTGATGGTTTGACTGAGCACCAGAAAGCCGCTGTGATGTCGCAGGGGGGCAGCGTGATTATTTCTGCGGGCGCGGGGAGCGGCAAGACTTCTGTATTATCACGCCGGGCTGTATATAAAATAGCGGATCCCGTAAACGGCTGTGATGCGGACAAGCTTCTTATTATCACGTTTTCCAGAGCGGCGGCCGCAGAAATGAAAAGCCGTATCAATGAACTTTTCGATATGCTTTTTTTCAATTTTCCTGAAGACAAAAGGCTTGAACGTCAACAGATTTTATTGCAAAAAGCACAAATATGCACCATTGACTCGTTTTGTGCCGGCTTGATCCGCGCAAACTTCAGTCTTTTGGGTATTTCACCGAACTTTAAAACCGCCGACGAAAGCGAACTCAGGCAAATTCATGCGCGCGCTATCGACGAAGTTTTCAATTCTTATTATACCCGTAATGACCCGCGTTTTTTATCGCTTGCCGAATACTTCTACAAAGACGGCGATTCTGTGCTGGAAAAAATCATTCTCGATATATATGGGACTGTACGCACAAATCCGTTCCCGCGCGTTTTGCTGCGAAAATTGTCCGATGATTATAAAAAAAACTCTGTTATAGAAGAAACCGTATGGAAAAAGGTTTTGCTTGAAGAAGCTAATTATGCGTTGAACCACGCGGTTTGCCTTATGGATGCCGCAATAAAAACAGCGCGGGAGGATGCGCTGGCATGGGAGTGTTACGGCAAAGGGCTGGCGGCGAATATGGAAACATTGTCGGAACTTTTGTTCTGCGAGGGGGAAAAATCCACAAAAGAGGAAAGTTATAACGAACTTTACGCTAAAATCCGGGATGTCACGTTCTGTAATATAGGCAGGGCAAAATCCGGGTTGGATCCGGTGCTTGCAAAACAAATAAAAACCCTGCACACACAGGCTCGGGATACGGTGAAAAAGACGATAAGCGAAAATATCATTTTTTGTTCACCGGAAGAATTTAAGGAGGATATGGAGTTCTTGCACCCGAAAATCTCTATGTTGTGTGAAATTACCGAACGGTTTTGGGATGCAGCGGATAAGCTTAAAGAATCGGAATCATTGCTGGATTTTTCGGATATTGGACATCTCGCTTTAAGCTTGCTGGTGAAACCAACCGGAGAAAAAACCCGGCTGGCTGCTGATTTATCTGAAAAATATGACGAAATTATGCTGGATGAATATCAGGACACAAACCGGTTGCAAGATTTGTTTTTCACAGTTTTATCTAAAAACGAAAAAAATCTTTTTATGGTAGGTGATGTCAAACAGTGTATCTACGAATTTCGCCGTGCGCGCGCCGACATATTTTTGCAAAAATACCGCAGTTTTAACAAATATGACGAAAAGACCGCCCGGGCAAACGTTTTTACCCGGGTAAAAACGATAAACTATCCTGCGGCATTTACACTGTCCGAAAATTTCCGCAGCGGCAAAGAGGTCTGCGGTGCGGTGAACTATATATTCAGTCAGATTTGCAGTCCTTATCTGGGAGAATTAGAATATGACGAATCCCAATACCTTTCAGCGGGATTTTTTGAGACGGAGCAGAATCAGGCGGATACGGCAGAGTTGCATATTATCGAATATAATAAAACCCCCGAAAAAGAACTTTTTGTCAAAGACGAAGAAAATCCGGAACAGGAAGAGAGCCTGCCTACAGACAAAACCGAATTGGAAGCGAAGCATATCGCGGCAAAAGTCAAACATATGCTGAACAGCCGTTATATGATCAAAGACAGAAAAAACGGAACATTACGTCCCTGCCGCCCCGGCGATTTCGCAGTGCTTTTGCGCGCCTATAAAGACAAAGGAGAAAAAATCGCCGGCATTTTGAACAACGCGGGAATAAGAGCATCTTTCGGACAATCCAAAAATTTCTTTGCCGCGCGTGAAATATCCCTTATACTGAACCTCTTGCGGGTAATAGATAATCCGTTGAACGATATGGCGATGACGGCGGTTTTGTTGTCTGAAATAGGCGGGATTTCTGCGGACGAACTTGTCGGTATACGTTTTTCCGATATGAACACATCCGGCGGGAACGTCAAAATGAAACAGGACAAAAAGTTTTCTTCCATGTATCGTTGCTTGTTAACGGCATCCAAAGAACAAAAAAAAGCCGAAGAATTTATTTCCCTGCTCTCGTCTTTCCGGAGGTTTGCGGCAAAAAACAGTTTGGAAAAATTGATAAATCATATTTATGAAATAATGTTCTTACCCGTTATGACAGAAGCGTTGCAAAGCGGATACGGTCAGGAGGAAATATCGCAAACCGGACAAGTGAGGGCAAATTTACGTTTGCTGCTAACCTATGCCAAAAATTATGAAAAAAACGGGCGGCGCGGATTGACGGGATTTTTGCAGTTTGCCGCAGGAATCATGGAATCCGGAACCGACATAGAAAGCGCGAACATATCCATGCAAACAGAGGATACGGTCGCTGTAATGAGCATACATAACTCCAAAGGGCTTGAATTTCCGGTGGTTTTTGTGTCAGATTGTCACCGTGATTTTTATTTCGGGGAAAAGGATCCCAAACACTACATCGACGACCGTATGGGACTATCTGTAAAATGCATAAAACCAGACGAGTTTTTAGAGTATAAAAACATTCCGTACAGAGCGGCGCAAATTAACGCGAGGAAACGGCAGATGTCCGAAGAAATCCGAATTTTATATGTTGCCTCGACCCGTGCCGCGCAAAAACTTATTTTTACCGGTGTGACCGAAGATACCGAACGGAGAATCCGTAATTTGACAACTGCACTTAAGAATATTGCCGACCGTAAATTGTCACCTTATATGGTTTCTCAATCCGTAAATTATCTTGATTGGTTACTGCTTGCATTATTACGCGCTCCCTCATGCCAAAATCTGCGCGGGGATTTGCCGCTTTGTATCCTGCCTTTTAACGAGACAGACAACAACTGTGAGCATGAAATTCGTTCCGCGATATTTAATGCAGAAAATATCACGAGAAGCTATCAAGAGATCCTCGAAAAAAACCATATTTCAAACGAAAAAAACATAGCGGAAAATCAAGACAGCGAAGAATCAGATGCGGTAAACAAAAGATTACGGGAACAACAAGCCCGGATGGAATTTACATATCCGTACCCCGGACGGTATTTACCCGCAAAATTATCCGTCACCGAGATTGTGAAAAGCGGAACGGGAATGGCTCTCAGAGCATCCGGCGTTGAAAACATGAAAAATGCTTATAGTTCAGAGCCCGAATATACTTTGACTTCGCGCCCGTCTTTTGTCCGGCAGGATTCCGCCGCTATTACTGCGACCGAAAAAGGACAGGCTCTGCATAGTTTTATGCAATATGCAGATTTTCAAAACGCTATAAAGGATCTGGAGAAAGAGATAGAGCGGCTTACCGCGTTAAAATTTATCAGCCCGGTTATGGCGGCTTCTTTGGAAAGACGGCTTATAAAACAGTTTCTGGTATCGAAGCCGGCTGCGATGATGCAGAGTGCGGAAAATGTTTTGCGTGAGTTCCCGTTTGTTATACGCGTACCGGCAAAGGATATTCTTCCGGATGTAAAAGATATAAGCTATATAAATGTCGATGCGAACAGGAATTTTAATCAAAGCACCGAAAATCCAAAGGAATATGAAGCCGAAAATATTTTGGTTCAGGGGGTAATCGACTGCGTAATACAACAGGGAACCGAGCCGGAATCCGAAATCATAATTGTTGACTATAAAACAGACCGGGTGCGTGAAGCCGTTGAACTGATTCAACGGTATTCGGATCAAATATCGTTATACAGGACGGCGGCGCAAGCTATATTTAACACAAAAAATATCAAATGCTATATATATTCCCTGCATTTGGGGAAAGAAATTTCAGTTTGAGGGCAATTTTAAAATTAGTAAGTAAAGCGAAGAAAGTGTGATAATTTTATGGTAATCAAGGTGAAAACTTCAACCGAATATGATATTATTATAGAGAACGGAAGTCTTTGTAAAACGGGACCCCTTATCCGCGAAGTTTCGGATGCTCAAAAAGCCGTGGTGGTAACAGACAGCAATGTTGCCCCGTTGTACGCCGACCGGATCAGAAACTCATTAAGAGCTTTCGGATTCAATGTGTTTTTGTTTAAATTTAAAGCAGGTGAAAAAAGCAAAAATCACAATATTTTGCAGGAGTTGTACGAATTCCTTTGCGAGAACCGAATCAGCCGCAAGGATTTACTCATCGCTTTGGGCGGCGGGGTGACGGGTGATCTAACAGGATTTGCCGCCGCTACCTTTCTCCGCGGACTTGATTTTGTGCAAATTCCTACTACGCTGCTCGCGCAGATAGACTCTAGCGTAGGCGGGAAGACCGCCGTAAATATCAAAAGCGGCAAAAACCTCGTGGGGGCATTCAAGCAGCCGCTTCGGGTATTATGTGACCCTGAAGTCTTAAAAACATTGCCCGCAGAAGTGTTCAGGGACGGTATGGGCGAAGTCATAAAACACGCCGCGATAAAAGATTCCGCGTTGTTTGACGAGTTAATAGGGAACAGCATAAAAAACGCATATGATATAAGCGAAAAAATGATATACCGGAACATCGATATAAAACGTGAAATTGTCGAACATGATGAATTTGAAAACGGAGAAAGGAGGTTGTTGAATTTTGGTCACACCTTAGCGCATTCCGCTGAAAAGCTGTCAAACTATCAGAACCTTTCCCACGGCATGGCAGTTTCTGCGGGAATGGCGATGATAACCAAAGCATCGGAACGCGCAGGGATCACACACTCCGGAGTATATGAAAAACTTTGCGCTTGTCTGGAAAAATACGGTCTGCCGCGAGATTTCCGGTACGATATGAAAGATCTGATCCGAAACATTATTAACGACAAAAAAATCGAAAGCGGAAAAATAAACTTGATTCTGCTTCTCAACCTGGGAAAAGCCTGCATAAAACCCCTAACGATCAAGGAATTTGAAAATTTTATGATTCCCTATGATTCCCTATGATTTCCGGCGAAAATTTATAAATTTAAATAACATCTGAAATTAATATCAGGAGTGAACGGAAATGAACAACAGGTTATTAAAAATTATCGCGGCGATTGCAATTATGGTATATATACTCTCCGCGTGTTCAAACCCGAACGGCAATCCCCCAAAACAATCCGGAGCATCCGAACAGGCAATTTCTGCCGAACAGCCGCTGATGACGGCGGAAGAATACCCCTTAACCCAAGGTTCCAATCCTACCCGGATCATATCCGAAAAATTATTTGCCCGCTTTACCGGTCTGGACGATACCAGGGAAGATTATTACCGAATCAAACATACGGGGACAAGCGCGGCTTACGCTGAATTTTTAACGGAAAATTCGGGCATTGACATGATTATCGCGCAGCAGCCCGACCCAAAAACCGAACAGGAATTGGAAAACACACATTTTAAGGAAATCGCAAAGGATGCGCTAGTGTTCATCACCAATGCCGGCAATCCTGTCGATAACCTCACAACGCCGCAATTGATGGGCATATTGACCGGAAAGATTAAAAATTGGACGGATGTAGGCGGCAATGATGAACCCATCAGCCTATTCGCAAGGAATGAAACGGGCGGAAGCCAGATATTGCTGAAAAAGTATATATTAAAAAATACGGATATGGTCGAAGTCCCCGAAAAAAATTACGCCAACGACATGAATGTAATGTCGAGGTATGTGGCGGAAAACACCCAAAACGGCGCAACATTGGGGTATACTACATATTATTTTGCAGAATTTTCAGGCAAACGCGAGGATATTAAGATTATTCGTATAAACGGTATAAAAGCTGAATTTAATACCATCGAACAAAATTTGTATCCTTTCGTTGCTTTTATTTACGCGGGCGTAAAGAACATGGATTCTCCTGCCGGGGCAATCTTTCAATGGCTTTCAACTCCGGACGGTAAGGAATTGATAAAAACAACAGGTTATATTCCCTATTAAAAATTTCGGCAAACAAAATATAACGGCTCTATAGCTCAATAACGTAAAGGAACGGTATATATAAATGACTGTAACATTCAGCCCCGCTAAATTTGCGGGTGAGATAATTCCGCCGCCGTCTAAATGTTATACACATCGCGCTATGATTTGCGCGGCTCTTGCCAAAGGTAAATCACGGATCAGTAACATTATTTTTTCCGATGATATGAACGCGACGATAGATGCGCTTAGAACGATTGGCGCAAAAATCGAAACCTCGGACGGATATTGTGATATAACCGGTATCGGAGACATGGAAACCCTGCCGCAGAATGTTAATATAAATTGTCGTGAGTCCGGCTCTACGCTGCGGTTTATGATGCCGGTTTGTGCTGCGCTGGGAATAAATGCCGCTTTCACGGGACACGGGAAATTACCCTCACGGCCTCTTGACCCTTATTTTTCGGCAATGGGTCCCAAAGGGGTGAATTTTAATTTCAACGGCAAAATACCCTCAATAAGCGGTAGGTTGAACAGAGGTGATTTCATCCTGACAGGAGATGTTTCTTCGCAATTTTTCACAGGTTTGTTTTTCGCTCTTCCACTTGTAAGCGGCGGCAGCACGGTCGAAGTTACCGGGAATTTAGAATCACTTCCGTATCTGGAAATTACACGGGATACACTGCGTGCTTTCGGTATAGAAATATACAAAGATAATCCGGTCGGCGCAAACAGCACCGCAAGGTGGATAATACCGGGGAATAAAAAATACGAAAAATGTGATTATAATGTTGAACGCGATTTTTCCTCGGCTGCATTTTTTGCGGTTGCCGGAGCTGTTTCGGCTGATAACGGCGACGGAATAAAAATCATGGGGATGAATAAAAATTCGATACAAGGTGATAAAGCGGTTTTTGATATTATTTCCGAATGCGGTGCAAGGGTATCATTTTCCGCCGGAACAGACCCTCACGAGTCAAGATATATTGTTAAACCGCCATCGGACGGAAAATTGAAGCCTTTTAATGTCAATGCTTCCGACATTCCCGATCTTGTCCCGATCCTGGCGGTACTTGCATCTTTTTGTGAGGGGACAAGTTTGATTACCGGGGCGAAACGTCTGAAGATTAAAGAGAGCGACCGGCTTTCGGCGATAAGCGATGTTATAAATAATTTGGGCGGTGAAGTTATTCCCAACGAAGACGGGCTTTTGATAAGAGGAGCGGCAAAATTGAAAGGAGGTCGTTGTGACAGTCACAATGACCATCGGATAGCGATGTCAGCGGCAATAATGGCGGCAGGATGCGAAGCACCGTCCGAGCTTTTTGGCGCTCAGGCAGTACGAAAATCCTACCCTGACTTTTTTAAAGATTATAAAAAGCTGGGGGGAACGTGTTATGCAGACCTCGGATTTTAAATTTGAATTACCGCCTGAACTTATTGCACAGCATCCAATCGACAGGCGCGACGGCTCGAGACTGTTGTGCTTAGATCGTGATTCCGGCAAAATTATTCATAGTCACTTTTATAATATAGCAGATTTATTGCTGCCCGGAGATGTTCTTGTGCTTAACGATTCCCGGGTCATTCCGGCACGGATTTTCGGCGAAAAAATTTCAAAAGATCCGCTAGATACCGATTGCGCCGCAGGGATTAACGCTGTTAAGGAAGAAAAAGCGAATAGTTCACAAGTAGAATTTGTATTATTGCGGCAAAAGGATATTGATTTATGGGAATGTTTGGTCAAGCCGGGGAAAAAAGCAAAGGTAAATACAAAATTTGATTTTTCGGGTTTTATGCAAGGACAAGTTATCGCCGAAATCCCGGATGTCGGGCGCCTGGTAAAGTTTGAATATGATAATGTCACGGGCGGAATTTATCATATTCTGGAACATATAGGTCATATGCCGCTGCCGCCGTATATCACAAAAAAGCTGGTGAATAAAGAACGGTACCAAACGGTATATTCCAACCAACCGGGATCTGCCGCCGCCGCTACCGCCGGACTTCACTTCACCCCGGAACTGCTGAAAAAACTTGTGAGCAAAGGTGTAGCCATAACATATGTGACGTTACACGTTGGGTTGGGTACGTTCCGTCCGGTAAAAACGAAAACAATTGAGGAACATACAATGCACTCGGAGCATTATTTCTTGCCGCAGGCGACGGCGGACACGATCAACCGCGCCAAAAGCAACGGAAATAGAGTGATAGCTACGGGAACGACCGCTTGCCGGGTATTGGAAACAGCCGGAAGAGATAACGGCACCTTATATGAGTACGAAGGAGATACTGATATTTTCATCTATCCCGGTTATGATTTTAAAGTGATAGACGGTCTTATCACGAATTTCCATCTGCCGGAAAGCACTTTGATAATGCTTACAGCGGCGTTTGCAGGATATAAAAACATTATGAACGCTTACCAAACCGCAGTTGGTCAAAAATACAGATTTTTCAGCTTCGGGGATGCGATGCTGATACTATGAGATACGTTTTAAGACGCAATGAAACCCGCAAATTGCCTTGATATAAGGGCATTTGCGGGTTTTTGTCAGTCTTCGCCCTTGTACAAAAATCGGTTCGTTACACCGGTATTGAAGCGTATCGACTCGATTTTGCCGTCCAAAATACAAAAGTTTTGCACGATTTGGATGAAAAAATCCTTGCTTGACGGCAAGATGCCACACAGCGGCGGAGGCGATGGTCTCCGCCGTAATTTATATAGAAATTATTCTTTGAAAACGCTTGACATATCCTCGTAACTCGTATAGAATGATATTAGGATAATAAAGAAAGGAGCGTCGGGAATGATAATGGATAGAATGTTCATACACACTAAGGTTTTTGACAAACAATGGGTATCTCTCGGATGTAATGACGACGACCTTTCTGAATTGCAAAAGGCTATATCTGATAACGCGCAAAGGCATCCGGTAATCCGCGGGACAGGCGGTGTCCGAAAAACAAGGAGCGCATTGGAAGGTCGTGGGAAAAGCGGCGGAGTTAGAGTCATATACGGCGATTTCCCGGAGCACGGCATCGTGTACTTATTCGATGCGTATCAAAAGAACGAAAAAGAAGATATAACCGAAAACGAGAGAAAGTTTCTCAAAACCGTTATGGGTCAAATCAATATGAATTGGAGGAATCGAAAATGAGCAGAATGGGTGAAAGGCTTGTCGAAGCAATGCAGGAAGCATTAGACCACTCTGAGGGGAAAATAGAGTTGCGTACCTCCCGGATACCGGTTGTCCCGGTGCGCGAGACAATCAGCGCAGACGAGATTAGGGAAACGCGAAAAGGACTCGGTATGTCGCAAGGCGTATTCGCTATGACAATTGGAGTGTCGAGAAAGACGGTAGAGTCGTGGGAGACCGGGCGATATATGCCGGATGGAGCGGCGCGTAGGCTTATCACGATTATGCAAACAGACCCGACGTTTCCCGAAAAATACGGCATTGTTAGAGCGTAGCGGAAGGGGGCTATCGTCCCCTTTCGCTTTATCTCATCCCGTAAGTATAGGTTGTCCTATGGTTATGCGATGAGGTTTTCGGCGGCATGAAAAATATCATGCCGTGCGAAACGGGGATGCGATGCTCATTGTATAGAAGATTTGTAAAAGCGGAAATATAGCCCGGAAAAAAACACTTGACAATATGGTGAATATCCCATAGAATGATAGTAGCTAATAATAAACTAAAGGGTGAAAGCGAGTGCAAAACTTTCCGTATCAAGCGATTTTTTATGATAAGCCTGACGGAACAATGCCGACAAGAGAGTTTCTTTTGGAAATAGACAAGAAAATGAGAGCAAAGATGATTTGGACAATAAACGTTTTAAAAGTCGATGGACCGGAGATAAGGGAACCATACTCAAAGCATTTAGACGATGGGATATTTGAACTGCAAGCTCAAGTCGGAACAGACATAACTCGTGTTCTGTACTTCTTCATGGTTGGGAAACGAGCCATACTCACCCACGGTTTTATTAAGAAAACGGAAAAAACGCCGCTATCGGAAATTGAAAAGGCAAAAAATTACCGTTCCGAATATTTAAGCAGGGGGGAAAATAAGAAATGACTAATTATGACGAGTTCGTAAAGGAACAACTAAAAGATCCGGAGTTTCGGGCGGAGTACGAATCACTTGAGCCAGAGTTTTCTATTGTTTTGGCAATAAATGAAGCAAGGAGAAACACCGGTATAACGCAATCACAGCTTGCCGCAAGAACCGGAATTGACCAAAGCGACATCAGCAGGATAGAAACTGGCGATGCTAACCCGTCGTTGAACACATTGAAACGACTTGCGGCCGGTATGGACATGAGGCTCAAGTTGGAGTTTCTACCGACAGAGGGAAAACAGACGGTACAAGCGTAGAGATCATGGGGTTGATGGAGCCCTCCCTTTCGCTTTACCTTACCCCAGTCAATTCCAAAGCGGATAAAGCGGCATTTGTGGTATCCCATCAATATTGGTTGGTGGTCCTATGCTAACAGGATAACAGATTTACAACCGTGTAATCTGTTATTTTGCGAGTAGTGGGGATGCTATGCTGATACTATAAGGGGTGTTGGAAAAGTCGCTCGCGATGAATCGCCCGTCGTGATGAATCGCCCGCAAAAATACTGCGCCGGATTTTTTGCGGTCTTTGTTTTTCAACACCTACATAAAGGAAGAATGATGCCGGAATGAGCGAACATGAAGAAAAGCGCAGGGCACAGCGGAACCGTACCATAACGCTTTCCAAGGATGAAATTACTTATTATCTGAACAAATGTGTAACATCGGACGGCCTGACAAATAAACTTACCGGCAGTCCTTGTGCTGGTCATATAACCGATACCGTAATTTTTTCGGATGTATTTGATGTGTTCGGCAGATTGCCGGACTCTTTCGTTGATTTACTTATTGCGGATCCGCCGTATAACCTGAACAAATCATATGCGGACACAAACTTTAAGAAGATGAACCAAAACGAATACTGCGCTTTTACCGAAAAATGGATTCTCGGCATAAAGCGGCTTCTAAAAAAATCAGCATCGGCTTATGTGTGCTGCGACTGGCAAAGCAGCATGATGATCGGTCCGATTCTGCAGGAACATTTTTATATCCAAAACCGCATCACATGGCAGCGTGAAAAAGGGCGCGGGGCACAAAATAACTGGAAAAATTCGATGGAAGATATATGGTTTGTCAGCGTATCGGCAAAAGATTATACTTTTAATGTGGACGATGTGAAGCTGCGCCGCAGAGTTCTCGCACCGTATACGGCAGACGGCAAACCCAAGGATTGGGTGAAAAGTTCCGGCGGCAATTTTCGCGACACATATCCCTCAAACTTTTGGGACGATATATCCGTACCCTATTGGTCAATGCCGGAAAATACCGACCATCCCGCACAAAAACCCGAAAAACTTATCGCTAAAATTATTCTTGCAAGCTCAAATCCCGGCGAAATAGTGTTCGACCCCTTTCTCGGGTCAGGCTCATCCGCTGTCACGGCAAAGAAGCTGGGGCGTCATTATGTCGGCATAGAACGCGAACCTTTGTATTGCGCACTTGCCCAAAAGCGTTTGGAAACAGCCGAAAACGACAAAAAAATACAGGGCTATTCAGACGGCGTGTTTTGGGAACGGAACACCGCGGCACTGCATAAAACAATGCGGAAAAACCATGCTCCCCCTGATAATGAGGAAAATTGATCTTAATTCTATCGACTTCGAGCCAGGATCAAATTTTCAAAATTCTTTTTGCGTTACCGCTCAATATTGCTTCTATATCCTCCTGTGCCAGCGGCATAGATTTCAAATGCTCTATCTCTGTGCAGGCATTACTCCACGGTGCATCTGATCCGAACAGGATCTTATCCGCGCCGTGCTTTTTTACGATCCTTAAAAATTGATCGCGGGAAAAATATTCAAACCCCATCGAGGTGTCAAGATAAATCCCGCTTCCCGCTAAAATCTGCTCAACATCGTCCCATTGATCATGACCGCCCAGATGGGAAGCAATGATAACGCCGCCCCTCATAGCTTTTGCTACGTTTAAAAACTTCGCGGGTGTACTTTTGAACGGCGGCTTAAATGCGGGGTCAAATCCGCCGTGATGCAGCAATATTAAACCCTTGCTCAACGCATAATCATATATTTTGAGCATATGTTTATCGTCCAAAATGAAATTTTGATATTCAGCGTGAAATTTCAAGCCTTTTAAACCTAACTCCGCCGCAAAGTCAATATCGCTTTTATAGTCGTCTGTGTGAGGATATATACCCCCGAAAGGGATCAGTCTTTCAGACCGGACGGATGCCGACCATTCATTCGCTCTTTTTGTCTGTGTCTGTTTTGTGACTACGGGTAAAACTACGGAAATATCTATTGCCCATTCGTCCATGTTTTTTAGCAAGCCGGACTTTGTGCCATCGCTTACAGGCGGATACAGATTGTCGATCTCGCCGCAAAGAACTTCTATTGCTTTAGGCGCAAGCTCGTCGGGGAAAATATGGGTGTGAAAATCTACGACCATAGGATGCCTCTTTCTTTTATTGGATATTCTCGTCAAAATTGCCTTGTTTGACGAAAAATCATCTGTGTTCATACATAACGTTTTAATTTCCGAGGAGGTCTGTCTATT
>WRKL01000037.1 GCA_009778115.1 Oscillospiraceae bacterium
ACAGCTTCACGACCAAGAACCTCAGAAAGGGCAGAAGATATCAATTCAGAGCCCGCGCGATCAAACGCATCGCAGGCAGAGTTGTGAGAAGCGCATGGTCCGGAGCATCCAAAGCACTTTTAATCAGATAGGATAGCGTTAATCAAATAGATTAACATAACTACAAAAGAACTCCCGCACTAAAACGTGCGGGAGTTCTTTTGTACGGTGCGGATGCGGGTGTGCGGTGCCGTGATCATAAAAAATCATAAAAATAACAGCTTAAACTCAGTGACGGAATTTCCAGTGTTTTTAATTGTTGGCTTAGGATGTCGATAGTAACGATATAGTTTCCGAAAACTCCTGTTTCGTTGATGTAAAATTCGTTTTGATCGTTTTTGATAATTTTCACACCGCTTGCCAGCTCATCCAATATTTCCGCTAAAACACGCGGTACACTCACGAGCGGCAAAGATTCATTGTTGGGGTAAAGAGCAAACCCTCTGAAAGAGATGTTAATTTCACCTTCGCTGAAACTGTACTTTAAACCTTTTATGTGTGACGGTGCAGTCATTTCCACCTCGCACGATTCCATCCCGGACCTCCGGATAACAGCAAATAAATTTATATCCTTATAACGGATTTTAGCATTGCAAACAAAACTTTCGGAAATTCCTTCTATATCCGCTGTATTGTCTTTTTTTTGATTACAAGCAAAAAACACAAACAAAAATAAGGCGGCAAGCGTAACCGCAAAAAATTTTTTGAGTATAAGCAAGAATTATATACCAGATTGCCAGCAAAATCACGAAATAAGCATGATGTGCTCGCAAACATAGTTCCTTTCCCGCGCATTTTAACGCAAAAATATTTCAAGGATAATACTTGTTATATTCTATGCTTGTATAAATTGCTTTTATGAATTGTTTAAGGTTTACCGCAGCATATCTTTGTTCAAGAAGTTATAAAGGGGGTGCTGAAAAAGTCGCCCGCAAAAAATACTGCGGCAATATTTTAGTCATATTTCAAAAAATAGACGTTAAAACACTAAGTATTTATCTTGATTTTTAGCGGTCTTTGTTTTTCAACACCCTTATAAAATCAAAATTAATTTTTATAAAAAGGCTTGCATTTAATATATGGCTTTGCTATACTTAATAAGAGCTTAAAGATCAAAAAGATGAAAAATCAAGTAAAATATCCGCTACATAAGGTATACAAATTGTAAGCCGGGTTTTTATAAAAATCAATATCAAATATTTAAATGTTTTGGTTTTTATGTATCATCGCTAAAATAACTAAACATCAGGAGGATAATTTATGAGCAGAGTATTTAATTTTAGCCCGGGTCCCTCGGTTTTGCCCGAATGGGTTTTAGAAAAAGCAGCAGGCGAGTTACTTGAATTTTGCGACACCGGACAATCCGTAATGGAAATGTCGCATAGATCCGTCGAATATAAAAACATAATAAAGGACTGTGAAAAGTTATTGCGTAAAATAATGTCTATTCCCGATAACTATAAGGTTCTTTTTCTGCAGGGCGGGGCATCATCCCAATTTGCTATGGTTCCGTTAAATCTGATGAACAATTCAGGCAAAGCGGATTATGTTATAACCGGACAATGGGCGAAAAAAGCTTATTCAGAGGGAGCTAAATTCGGAAAAGCAAACGCCGTTGCATCCAGCGCGGACAAAGTTTTTAATTATATTCCCAAGCTTGATCCTGCCGTTTTTGATAAAGATGCGGACTATTTTCACATTTGTCTTAACAATACGATTTACGGCACAAAGTTCGACAAACTTCCGGATACAGGTAAGGTGCCGTTGGTCACGGATGCGAGTTCCTGCATTCTTTCCGAACCTATTGATGTGTCAAAGTTCGGTATAATTTATGCGGGCGCACAAAAGAACATGGGTCCCGCCGGTTTGACCGTTGTTATAATCCGGGAAGATCTTATCGGAAACGCAAGAGAGGAAACCCCCACAATGTTTGATTATAAAACCCATGCCGACAACGGCTCGATGTACAACACACCTCCTACATATTCGATTTATATATGCAAACTGGTGCTTGAATGGATCGAAAACCGTGTGGGCGGACTGGAAAAACTGGCAGAATTAAACCGGAAAAAAGCGGGGATGTTTTATGAATATTTAGATAACTCTTCGGTTTTTAAAGCTACGGTAGAAAATCCGCACCGTTCGATCATGAACATTCCGTTTGTCACCGGAGACGAGATTTTGGATAAGAGATTTGTCACATCCGCCGCAAAGAACGGATTTGTAAACCTTGAGGGGCATCGCTCTGTAGGCGGTATGCGCGCATCTATTTACAATGCCATGCCGCTGGAGGGGGTAAAGAAATTAATCGAATTTATGGAAAGATTTGAAAAAGAAGTTTGAAAAAACATCCCGCGTGTTCCAAAAAAACATTAATAAAAACTACAGAAGGGAATTTTTATAATTTATGTTCAAGATTCAAATTCTTAATAAAATATCCAAAATAGGGTTGGATGTTTTCGATAAGGGTAACTATGATATTTCGGAAAATCAAACTGCGCCCGATGCTGTAATTGTGCGTTCGGCATCCATGTTGGAAACCGAACTCGGTGCTAACACAAAAGCAGTGGTACGCGCCGGAGCGGGTACGAACAATATACCGTCCGACAAGTACGCCGCACAGGGTATCGTGGTTTTCAATACGCCGGGTGCAAACGCAAACGCCGTGAAAGAAATGGTTTTACTGGGTCTTTTGATCTCATCAAGAAAAGTCGCCGATGCTATAGATTGGGCAAAGACTTTAAAAGGGAAAGGCGGAGAAGTGCCAAAGCTGGTAGAAAAAGGGAAAAGTAATTTTACAGGTCCCGAAGTTTACGGCAAAAAATTAGGTGTGATAGGTTTGGGTGCGATCGGTGTACCGGTAGCGAATGCTGCGGTCAGTCTTGGAATGGAAGTTTACGGTTATGACCCGGGTATTTCCATAAAAAAAGCGTGGAGACTTTCCCCGTCGGTTCAAAGCATTAAAGATAAACAAAAATTATACGAAGAATGCGACTATATTACGTTGCATCTCCCGTTCACTAACGACAGTAAGGAAATGATAAATTCAAAAATCCTCGCTTCAATGAAGGACGGCGCGCGCGTGCTGAACTTTTCCCGCGGCGAGCTTGTGAATAATAAGGATATGATAAAAGCGCTAAAAGACAAGAAAATTTCCGCATATGTGGTGGATTTCCCGACAGATGAGCTTATCGGTGTTCCGGGGGTTATTGCGATTCCGCATTTGGGTGCATCCACGCCGGAGTCCGAAGATAATTGTGCTGTGATGGGTGCGGAACAACTTATAGATTTTTTGGAAAACGGTAACATCACAAATTCGGTGAACTTTCCCAACGCATCCATGAACCGTAACGGCGGAACCCGCGTTTGCGTGATTCATAAAAATATAGCGGCGATGGTTTCACAAATAACCACGGTGTTTTCCGCAGCAGGTATAAATATCGAGGATATGCTGAACAAATCCAGAGGAGAGTATGCCTATACCATGCTGGATATCGCCGGGGAATTAGCCCCGGCTCTTATTCCCGAAATCGAAAAAATTGAAAATGTGATTAATGTCCGGGTTGTGTAATTGATGCATTATTTCCGGAAAAGGATAAAACATAATAACCGGCAATATCTCAAATTTCATTTTCAACCGATAGCAATTAAAAATAACCGCTGCCTGTTAAATGTAAGCGGTTATTTTTTTGTGCTTTATAGAAGTTTCAATACCTCCATAATTAAAATATTTGTCGTCAGGTTAAGAATGTTTTTAATCCGAATATTTTATGTCCGGCTCTTTTTGTTTTGTTTAACGTTATTTTGAACAGATTCATTTTATATTAAATTTTTCTTTTGTCGATGACCCGTTTCGCCTTACCCTCACTGCGGGCTATGCTCTTGGGCTCTACCAAACGTATTTTGGCGTTGATACCCAGTACGCTATTTATTTGATTGCCGACTTTCTTTTCAAAATCCTCAATGCCGCGTATATTATCGGTAAACATTCCTTCAGAAATTTCGATATTAACCGTCAGCGTATCCAGATTGTTTATACGGTCAACGATAATTTGATAGTGCGGCTGTACCTCACCGACAGTCAAGAGCGCCGATTCGATTTGGGACGGAAAAACATTAACACCGCGAATAATCAACATATCATCAGTGCGTCCTGCCGGCTTGGACATTCGGGCATGAGCGCGGCCGCATTCACAAGGCTCATAATTAATCGTACAAATATCCCGTGTTTTATACCGAATCAACGGGAACCCCTCTTTATTAACAGTAGTTATAACAAGATCACCGGCTTCTCCGTCCTTTACAGGCAGATCTGTATCAGCATCTGTTATTTCGGGAATGAAGCAATCTTCCCAGATGTGAAGTCCGTTCTGATAACGGCATTCATGCGAAACCGCAGGCCCCATAATCTCGCTTAAACCATATATATCGTAAGCGCGTATTCCAAGACGGTTTTCAATTTCAGCGCGCATACCGTCGCTCCACGGTTCTGCTCCGAAACATCCGGCCTTTAGCTTCAGATCATCTTTTGTATGCCCTATATCCCATAAAACTTCCGCTATGTTCATGGCGTAAGAAGGGGTACAGCACAAATGCGTTACACCAAAATCAATCATCATAGTGATTTGACGCTGAGTGTTTCCCGAGGATGCCGGTATCGCCACTGCTCCCAGCTTTTCCGTGCCGTAATGCGCACCAAGACCTCCGGTGAACAACCCATATCCGTAAGCCACTTGAACACGGGAGCTCTTATCCGCACCCTCCATAGCAAGACAGCGCGCCATACATTCCGCCCATATATCAATATCTTTGCGGGTATAGCCGACGACCGTTTGTTTTCCTGTAGTGCCCGACGAGGCGTGAACACGCACGATCTCCTCCATTGGGACAGCGAACAATCCGAACGGATATGTATCCCGTAAATCCTGTTTGGTTGTAATCGGAAGATCGCGCAGATTATCCAGCGTTTTTATATCGCCGGGAAGTAATCCTTTTTCCTTCATTTTATCGCGGTAGTACGGCACGCTCGCATATACATTTTGAACCGTCGAGCGCAGCCTTTCAAGCTGGATTGCACGGATTTGTTCCCGTTCCATTGTTTCAACGGATTTGTTCCAATAAATTTCCATGATACTACACAACATACACCAAGCTGCATAAAAGCTATTTAACACATACTTGCCGCAACAAACGGCATATACGCTGACTTGGTTCCTTTCTTTAATAGTTAAAATTCTAAATTGTTTTTTTGGGGTGTTGAAAAACCGCTCGTAAAAAATATTGCGCAAAAAATTCTGCCCTTGGATTTTAGCGGTCTTTGTTTTTCAAAACTCCCTTTTCCTCTTCGGTTCTTGACGGTTTTTTTTCGGTCTTACCCGGTACTTTCAGCATCAAGACTAATATTATAGCGATAACACAGGTTGCTGCCGCTATTATAAAAGAGCTTGTATAACTTCCGCTTGAAGTCAGCTTGTTGGAAATAACGGGAAAAACTAACGCCGAAATACCAAAACCGAGCATTACAAGCCCGAAATTCATTCCGCCGTATTTCGTACCAAAGCTATCTGCCGTCATAGCTGAATAAACGCTTGCCGCCCCGCCGAATCCGAACGAAATAAGCATAATACAAAGCAAGAATAAAATACCTTCGCCAACGATCATAATCAGCGATGCAACCAGGATGATTACAGCGATGGATATCATGGCTGATTTTCTTCCTATTTTATCAGAAATCCAAGATACTGTCAACCTGCCTGCTGCATTACTAACTCCGGTTAGTGCGACACCGAGTACGGCAAGTCCGTCTGTTAAGCCTCTGTTTGTACCCAGCGATAGAAACACCGGATTAAGAATGAAATACGCCGGCAGCGTAAAAAGCAATCCGCACATCAACAAATAAAACTGTTTTGTCCTGATAATTTCTTTGGGTGAATATTGACGCTTATGGTTTGCTCCCTGAGCTGGTTGAGCTGGTTGAACAGAGTTATATCCTTTAGGTTTGTAGCCCTCCGGCGGATTTTGAATGAACAGTGAACAGACCACGCAAATAACTAAAAAGCCCGTGCCGAAAATAAGGAACGTATTTGGAACGCCCAAATTTTTGAGCATATATTTAGCCATCGGTGCAAATACGACCAGCGAAAGTCCGAACGCACATACGATCATACCCGAAGCGAAACCCCGCTTGTCCGGAAACCATTTTTGCACTGATGCGATGGTAGCCATATACACTGCGCCCACACCTAAACCGGCGATAACGCCGTAGGTAATATATACAAGATAGGGAATGCTGCCGGTAACAAAGGCCGTGCACGCCATGCCGGTACCGATAAGTATGCTCCCTGCCAATGTCACTTTCCGGGGACCCAGCTTGTCCTGTGCCCGTCCGCCAAAAATGATGCCAAGAACAAACATAGCCAGCATAACGGAGGACGTAAATGAAGCCGATTCCGCATTCCAATTCAAATAACCGGCAACAGGTTCTTTGAATACGCTCCACATATAGATGATACCTGCGCAGAATTGTATGACCATTCCGGCGGTTAAAATACAAGCTCTGTTTTGAATTTTCATAATTTTTATCCTTTCTGTTACAATATAATTTAATTTTTTATTTGCCGGATTGAAATAAGGCGATCTCTAATAAGCTGCCGGAGAGGCAACGCAGAGAAAGTTAATATTAGAGATTGTCTTTAACGAAAAAAACATCAGGGATAAATCTTGTTTTCCCATAATATCACCACCATGTCCCGATAAAATTAAAAAGCACCTGCGACAATTACAACCGATCGTCACAGGCGCGCTTTTCGTTAGTTGGTTCAACTCACCGTTTCAGCACTTTCCCGTGAACGATTCGGATACATAAAAAAATAAAATACGCCAAAAAACGAAGTAAAAAACACTTCGCGGCTGGCCGTATTATTCATTATGCGGTTACGATCGCTCATCAGGGAAACCTCCAAAACGATGTTTGAAACTTCTGGTTTACATTATACAAGATACATATATTGGTTGTCAAGTTTTTTTGCAGCGATTTCGCGCGATTGAAGACTGCAAGCTTAATTGCCCGAGATTTCCAAAGCGGATACCCAACCCTATGGATATTCGACTTTGATTGTTTTTATTTCGAAAGGACTATAATTCAGCTCAATTTCATCCGAAACCGGAATGTTTTCTATATGTTCCTCCAGCATATTTGTTAGCGACAAGCGTTTAACCGGATGAGATATTTTTAATTTTGCGCCGGTTTGTCCGCCCTCAGCTTCATATAGCCGCAGAATATAAGCGTTTTGAGTGTCTTCACAGGGTTTAATTGCTTCGATTAAGATGTTGGGTTTATCCAGAGACAGCCATGACGGTATTTCTACTGCTCCATCAATTATCCTATGAGGTACATTTAACTCATATGCCGGTTGAATTGCATTTTCCGCGCAGAACCCCCCTGTATGCGGCAGGAACGAATATGTAAACTTGTGTGTGCCGCGGTCACCTCGCGCATCGGGGCGAGTGCCGCTCTTTATCAGTGAAAGCCGCAAACTTCCGCCGTTTACCGATATTCCGTACTTGCAATCGTTTAATATCGCGGCTCCGTACCTGATTTCAGACAAATCGGTATACTTATGATTGAGGGCTTCAAACTTCGCCTGCTCGAAAGATTCATTGCGGGTCGTCGGTCTTTGGATATATCCGAATTGAATTTCACTTCGCGCAAAACCGGAACGTATATTGGTGTCGAACGCAGTTTTCAGGAAGCGGTGTGCATCGTTCCAATCAATAACGGTTTCAAAATCTATACGGGGGCTGTGCGCGTAAAAAATCATATCCTGTATCAGCGTTGATTTTTCAGATATTTTATACTTGTTCCGAATCCTGAATTCTACCTCGCCGTTGGAAATAACCTCGCTTGAAACCAGCTTGGAAACATTGTGATATTTTACCTCGCTGTCTGCATCTATGTCCCAGTTGTCCCAGGATTGCGGAACATCCTCGCACATTATAAAGGTGTTCAGGTTGTATCCGTTTCCTTTAAGCTGACGGTTTTCCCTTGTGTCTATAAACGAGCTTATAGTGCCGTCCCGGTCAAACACAACCTTGAAGAACGGTGTTATCAAACGGTTTTTCTCGTATTTAAAAGCAGAGCCGTTAGAATCGGACTTCTTAACTTTATCAAAGTTTATCAGTTTGAATGCCTTGGAGGAAAAGGGGTCTATGTCAAAACCGGAAAGCGGCGCACCGGACACACGCAGAATTTGCTCATCATCAATATTCCGTGTAAGCTGCTGTGAACAATAGTCGCAATCCAGCCCTTTACCTTCTTTCCCCTTGATCGTGATAACGTCGCTGCGCCGGAAAGACAGCGTATTATATGCTGTGATATATTCCCGGTCGCCATTTGTGTAACCGCTAAGTATATCTTCGGAAATCTTGTTTGCTTTGCCGATAACCTCGGTATTCTCACGATATGCTATATCGTTGACTTCAGGTATAGATGTTCCGGGCAAAATATCGTGGAACTGATTAACAAGCAAGGTTTCCATATGTTCACGGATGCTGCCGCCGGATGCAGGTTTGTTTTTATTTACCGCATCGTATACCGTCAATATTTCCGCATCACGCAACGCATATTCGGCTTTGCGGTTGTTGCGTTTCATTTGATGCAGCGCTGTCAGTGTGGCCCGATGCAATTCGAAATACAATTCACCCGACCAGGTATTGGGATTTACGGCGGTGTTTTCCAATTCGGTCATAAACTCTCCTACGGTTTGATATTGCACCCGCGGACAGCCGTCCAAATCGAAGCAACGCCGTGCGAGTTCCGCCTGCTCGGCAGTCGGACCGCCGCCACCGTCACCCTGCCCGTAAACCAGCAGGCGTTTGTCCGTTACGGATTTTTGTTTAATCCAACCCTGCGGATTCGCGACCAGATTTATAAAATCATGCGGGACGGGCTGAACGCTGATCTTATTGAAATGCGAAAACACCTTGGTTCCGTCTATCCCCTCCCAGTAGAACGAATCATAAGGGAATATATTAGTGTCGTTCCATTCGATTTTGGTCGTGCAAAAATAATCCACCGAACAGCCTTTCATGATCTGCGGGATCGCGGCACTGTAGCCAAAAGTATCGGGAAGCCAGAAAGTGTTGGATGTATATCTGAAATGCTCCCGTGTATATCGCTGTCCCCACAAAAACTGCCGTATCATGGATTCGCCCGAAGTGATATTACAATCGCACTCCACCCATACTCCGCCGTTGGGTTCGTATTTACCCTGTGCGATAACCTTGGTAAGATCCTCGAATAATTCCGGATAGCCGCGCCGAATCACTTCCAAATGATACGCTGAGCTTTGCACAAATTTATATTCATCATATTGCTGCATTAAGCTAAGTTGATTAGAGTAAGTGCGTGCACATTTTTTTATGGTTTCTTCTATTTCCCACAGCCATGCCGTATCCATATGTGAATGCCCGGTGATCCGCGCCTGACCCGCTGACGGATTTGACTTTTTAGCCAGCTCTTTTTTCAAAACAGTGTTCGCCGCTTTAATCCCGTTTACAAATTCGCTGTACTCACAGTTATCGGGGGAATAGAATAAAACCTTATGCGCTTCATACAGTGCATTGGTAAGCTGCCCTTTGCGGAAGCCGTCTTCCAAACTTCCCCACAAATCGTTTATGATCTTCAAATTGAAATAAAAATCATAAATATCTTCATTCTTCACATATACCCGAAAATTTTTGGCGGTAAATTCAAAGGTGTTACCGGTGTTAGGCTCAAAAGGCTGTGTGCCGTCGATATTGTGTCCGGCGTATACTTCGAGCGCAATATCAATAACATTTCCGGATTTGGCATTTGAGGCAATCATTTTACAATAGTGTGCGCCGCGCCGTCTTTGCGGCGAATCCGGCGTAAGGTTGTTGAAATTACCGAAAGGTCTGCCGTTCACCCATAAAAGACCTTCAAACCCACCTGTGTCCGGCCATATAAACAATGTTTGTCCGTCCAGCTCGCCGGGAACTTTATACGAACCTTTAAACCATGCGTGCTGGCGTTCCGCACCCCATTTTGCGCCGTCCTCTTCTACGGGAATATAAGCTGCATCAGCGGGGACGGCACTCAGTCTGTCGAAAGTCGTATACATTGATATATCCACCCTGCCAACTTCGTTGTAAAGCCTGCCGTGCAGGGAACGCTCAAACCTTCTCAATTTTTCGATCATTCGTTCGATTTGTTTTTGATTCATCATGATGTTGTTATCTCCTCATAAACTTTTACATATTCGCCTGCTGATTTACTCCAGCGCAGGTTGGATTTCATACAATACTTCACCAGCTTTTCCCAATTTTTTTCATTGTTATAAACTTCGAGCGCACGATAGACCGCGCTTACCATTTCGCTCGCATCATAATTTCTGAAAGTGAAGCCGTTACCTTTGCCTAAAAAGCAATCCTTAATCGAATCTGCGAGTCCGCCGGTTTCCCTCACGATAGGAACGGTCCCGTACCTGAGTGCGATCATTTGAGCCAATCCGCACGGTTCGGAACACGAGGGCATAAGAAACATATCCGAAGCGGCGTATATTCTTTTAGCCAGCTCCGGAACGAAATCCAGCGTGACCGAAACCCTGCCGGGATACCGAAACACCATTTCGCTGAGAAAATGCTGATATTCGTCATCACCGGTTCCCAGCACAGCTATGGTAAATCCGGCTTGTATCAGCTCGTCAAAAGAGAACCGTACCAAATCAAGCCCTTTGTGCGCAACAAGACGGCTCACCATACCCAGCAGCGGAGCCCGTTGTCTGGATTCTAATCCAAGCTCAAACAGCAGTCTTTCCTTGTTACGGGCTTTCCCCGAAAGATCCGCCGCCGTAAACGTTGAGAAAATGTCCGTATCGTTTGCAGGGTCATATTGCTTGTAGTCTATACCGTTAAGGATACCTGTCAGTTTACCTGAATGCCGGACTATAAGATCGTTCAGCCCGTGAGCATACCACGGATCAGTCAGTTCCTTTGCGTAGGTTTCGCTCACCGTGGTAATCCTGTCGCAATTTTCTATCGCGCCCTTCATCAAATTAATATTGCCGCTATACTCCACCGAATCCGCTGCGCTGTAAGGGATTCCCAAAACGTCTTCTAACACATCATATCCATATTGACCTTGATATTGAATGTTATGGATAGTGAATACCGTTTTTATATTTGAATATTTTTCTATACCGCTGTTTTTATAAAACAGTTTCAAATAAGTGGGTATCAATGCGGTTTGCCAGTCGTTGCAATGAATAATATCAGGCGAAAAGTTTAGGTAGTTCAACATTTCAAGTACCGCACGGGAAAAGAACGCGAACCGCTCACAATCGTCATAATGACCGTAAAGTTTTGCGCGTCCAAAATAATATTCATTATCAAGAAAATAATAAACCGTACCGCCCTCGTTCACTTCAAACAAGCCGCAATACTGGTTGCGCCAGCTTACCGGAACCGTAAAATTTCCGATGTACTTCAACCCGGAACCCCACTTGTCTTTTACCGAGCTGTACAGGGGAGTAACGATTCTGCAGGTCTGTTTTTTTGCCTTTAGTGCTTTGGGCAGAGATGCAGCTACATCCGCCAAGCCACCCGATGCTGTAAAAGGTTTCGCTTCACTTGCGGCAAACAATATTTTCATAAAATACAGCCATCCCTTCGCAGTTAAAATTTTATATAAAATAAACTCTCCCAATTTGAATTATACACCCAAACGTTGATGGATGTCAACAATAAGGTTGTTAATGTCCGTGTCAAGTTATTGTAGGACTTTTAATTGTAAAAGATTTGTGAAGCCGGAAAGTGGGTTAACCGAACATTTTCAAGATTTTTTGAGTGCCTGTGATTTTGCCGGAAATGGG
>WRKL01000038.1 GCA_009778115.1 Oscillospiraceae bacterium
TATGAATATTTTTCAGCACTCCGTTTCGGGACGCGTACTTACCCACCGTTTCGGGGATACCGATACCTATGTTAACAATATGACCGGGCTGTAATTCCCGCGCGGCACGCTCACCGATAATATCGGCGGTTTGATTTCCGTCATTTGATCTGTCTTTAGTCGTTGACAGTTTGTTTACAAAATAATCCATATGTGCCGCCGGAACGTGGATATCGCCGGACAAGGCAGGGTTATATCCGCTCTTGTCGGCTGTATCTTCACACACGGCCACGGCATCCACCAACAATCCCGGGACGATCACATTACGCGGACGGGAAAATTCATGGCTTACCCGATCCACCTGAACGATAACCTTTCCGCCGTTGCGCTTAGCCGCCTGTGCCATAGCCAAAGCATCTACGGTCAGGTATTCTCTTTCGAAAGAAATATTTCCGTTGGGATCTGCGGTTGTGCCTTTGATAAAAGCAATGTCGATTTTCGGTGTTCGGTATAAGAGATATTCCTTACCCTCCAATTCCCGAACGGAAACAAGTTCTTTTTTCGATATATCATTTAACGCGCAAGTGTCTATTCTGGGGTCGCAATAAATACCTGCACCCACCTCGCTTAAAATCCAGTCTTTGCCTGCTGCTGCGGCTCGTATGGCATGGGACAGCACACCCAACGGTATGCAATATGCCTCGATTTTCGCGGACAGCGCCATTTGAATCGCGGCAGGCATGCTGTTGTAGTGCCCGGCGATTATTTCACGGACCGCACCTGCTTCTATATAGCGGTCGGCATAAGGGTTTTTATCCCATACGCCGAACCCTGCCGCACAAAAAAGGCTCAGATTATTCGGCGATCCGGTTTCGGTGAATCTCTCATACAAGGCATCATGAAGAGCTTCAGGATTGGACAGTGCCAAAAACGAGTTGATTGCGACACAATCCCCGTCCTTAATAATAGCAGCTGCTTCACGGGCGGAAACGATTTTAAACATTTTCAACACCTTTTGTTTCAAGCATTATTTATAATATTATATTTGATGTTTTCCAGTGTAACATAATCTCACTCCAAAAAGCAACGGTATAACAAAAAAACGCTGATATCTGAAGATTACAAGTTTGATTGTTACCATATATTACCGGTTTATGGAAGAAATATTTTAATATTCTAAAAATATTTCTTCCATTTAAAGCTACTTATGTGGTATTATACATATAGCTCCTTTTCCGGCTGCGTGATTGTTCTGTAATAATAAAGGGTAAATATAATTTAATGAGTAATAAATATCATAATTAGGAGGCAATTGCTATGTGCGGCATAATAGGTTATGTAGGAAGTAAAGATGCGGTTCCTATCATTGTGAACGGTTTGAGAAAGCTGGAATACCGCGGATACGATTCGGCCGGCATTGCGGCTTTCGGCAAAAGCGGATTCTTTGATGTTGTGAAACAAAAAGGACGTTTAGCGGCACTGGAAGCGCGTCTAACGGATTATCCCGTAGAGGGATTCATGGGGATCGGTCATACACGTTGGGCAACACACGGGGAACCGTCGGATGTGAATTCGCACCCGCATTTAGGAAACCAAGGTAAAATAGCCGTTGTTCATAATGGCATTATTGAAAATTATAAACAGTTGAAAGAACGGCTTGAAAGAAAGAATGTTTATTTTTCGTCACAAACCGACAGCGAAGTCATCGCGCAGCTTGCCGAATATTATTATAACGGCGATCTAATGGAAACCGTTATTAAAGTTGCGAACAGGCTGGAAGGTTCTTATGCGTTAGGTATAATGTGCGTTGATGCTCCGGATATACTTATTGCGATTAAAAAAGATAATCCGTTGATTATCGGTATATCAGAACACGGACAGTTTATCGCTTCGGATGTTCCCGCCGTTTTAGAGCATACCAACAAAGTTTATTATTTGAATGATAAAGAAATCGCCGTATTGAAAAAAGATTCCGTACAATTTTTTAACATCGACAAGGAGATGATAAAAAAGCCGTTGGAAACCGTAACCTGGAGCCCTGACAGTGCGGAAAAATGCGGTTATCCCCATTTTATGCTCAAAGAAATAATGGAACAGCCGAAAGTTTTGCGCGATACCATCAATTCCGCCATTGGCAACGGCAAAAATAAAAACGTCATGAATAAACTTGACTGCAGCAAATTTAATAAAATCGTAATTACTGCCTGCGGTTCGGCTTATAATTCCGGAGTTGTCGCAAAATATGTTTTTGAACGTCTATGCCGCTTCCCGTCAATCGAGGTTGAGCTTGCCAGCGAATTTCGTTATAAGGACGCTGTTATTGATGAAAGAACACTAGTTGTTTTGATCAGCCAATCCGGCGAAACAGCCGATACCATCGCCGCTATGCGGGAATCAAAATCCAAAGGCGCAGTTACATTGTCTATCGTTAACGTTGTCGGCAGCACCGTTTCGAAAGAGTCGGATTTTTGTTTGTTCACGGCTGCCGGGCCTGAAATAGCGGTTGCCACCACTAAAGCGTTTTCCGCACAGCTTGCGCTTTTATATTTATTAGCAATACAGTTTGCTGTAAAACTCGGGAAATTAACGCAGGAATCCGAACAGGAATTATTAAAAGAAATAACAGCTCTACCCGGTAAAGCCGATAAAATACTTGAACAAATAGATGATATTCAAAAGTACGCTTCCACTTGTGTCGGTTACAAAAGCATCTTCTTTATCGGACGGAATATTGATTACGCTACCGCTTTGGAAGGCTCGCTCAAGTTAAAAGAAATATCGTATATTCACTCGGAAGCGTATGCGGGCGGCGAACTAAAGCACGGTACAATTTCCCTTATTGAGGAGGACACCCTGGTTGTAGCAATTTCAAACTGCGAACGTTTATACGGGAAAATCATGAATAACGTGGAGCAGGTTATCAGCCGGGGCGCTAAGGTATTATTGATCAGCGGCAGCGCAGAAAAAACACCGGATGAAAGAATATCTATGATCCGTTTACCGGCGGTTTTTGAGTTATTTGCTCCTTCCCTTTCGGTTATTGCTTTACAGCTTTTTAGTTATTATGTGGCAGCGAACAAGGGGTTGGATATAGATAAACCGCGAAATCTCGCAAAAAGCGTTACTGTAGAATAGGAGGGTTCAATGATGAACACAACAGCAAGCGAAGTTTTACAATTTGTAAAGGAAAACGAAGTTAAATTTATCCGGCTTAATTTTTGCGATATGTTCGGCGTACAAAAAAACATATCCACAATGGTCGATGAATTACAAACAGCTTTCGCAAAAGGAGTTTCTTTTGAGGCGCATTCAGTTCAAGGCTTTAACGATGTAACACGAGCCGATTTGTTGTTATTCCCGGATCCCGCAACATTAACGGTACTTCCGTGGAGACCGGGTCCCGGCAGAGTAGTCCGCTTTTATTGCGATGTGAAAAACCCGGACGGTACGGCTTTTGTTCGTGACAGCCGGCAAATATTAAAACAGGTTGTCCGGCGCGCCCGAAAGATGGATTTTTTCTGCAGAATCGGAGCGGAATGTGAATTCTATCTATTCAAAACCGAGGGTGACGGCGAAATTACAACCGTACCTTTTGACAAAGGCGGTTATCTTGATATTTCGCCTCTTGACCGGGGCGAGAATATACGGCGGGAAATTTGTCTCACTCTTGAGGAAATGGGAATAAACCCGCAAACTTCCTATCATGAAAAAGGACCGGGACAAAACCAAATTGATTTCAAATTCAGTGATGCTCTGGAATGTGCCGATAATTTGCTTTCTTTTAAATCTGCGGTCAAAGCAATCGCCGCGCGTAACGGGCTGTATGCCTCTTTTATGCCAAAACCTCTGTTAAATGCGCCCGGAAACGGTATGCATATCAATATTTCGCTTGCTAAAAACGGTCACAACATTTTTAAAAATGCCGACGAAGGACATTCGGGTATCGCAGAAAGTTTCATCGCCGGAATATTAACAAAAACGCCGGAAATTACCGCGTTCTTAAATCCGATCACCAATTCATATGAAAGATTCGGGCAATTTGAAGCACCTAAGTACGCATCCTGGTCACATCAGAATCATTCGCAGCTGATCAGCATACCTACAGGTTCAGGCGAAAATGTAAGAATGGAGCTGCGTTCGCCGGATAGTGCCGCAAATCCGTATCTTGCATTCGCATTGATCATTTCTGCCGGGCTTGATGGAATTGAGGGCAATATGGCATTACCCGCTGCCGTTGATGCTGATTTATATACGGCGGACAAGAATGTCACCAAAGATCTTGCTTTATTGCCGGATAACCTGGAAAAAGCTATAGAACTTGCAAAAAACAGCGATTTAGTGAAAAGCCTGATCGGCGAAGAATTGCTTTCAAAGTATATTGCCGTAAAAAAAGAAGAAGCGGTTGAATTTGCCGCTGCCGAAGACAAATCGGCGTTTTACAAGGAACGGTATTTTGATGCGATATAACGAGGGAATCTACGTTAATCTGCTGATTTACGCAAGCCAAAAATTTTAGGACAGACCTAAAAACATAAAAAGGAAAGGCGGCGATATCGTTGAACAGTGCTTTAATCGTTTCATGCACAGACAGGGGAACGGTGTTTTTTACCGAAATGCTGAATGCGGCTGATATAAAACAAATCGCTGCTTTAAGTTCGGCTGATGAAGCCCGAAGACTGCTTTTAGACCGTGATTTCGATCTGGTATTAATTAACGCGCCGCTTAAAGGGGAAACGGGCGAAAAATTTTCCCGGCAAATCGCTTCCAAGGGATTTTCGCAGGTTGTGCTTGTGGTTAAAAGCGAATTCTTTGATGCGGTATCCGAAGTTTGTGAGGACGACGATGTTCTGGTAGTCGCAAAACCCGTGAACAAAGCTGTATTTTGGTCTGCGTTGAAACTGGCGAAATCAGCACAAAGAAGATTGCGGCGCGAGCAGGCTGAAAACGCAAAGCTAAAACAAAAAATTGAGGATATCCGTATTGTTGACCGGGCGAAATGCATTTTAATTTCTTATATGAACATGGAAGAAAAAGAAGCGCACCGGTATATAGAAAAACAAGCAATGGATATGCGTTGCACTAAAAGGGATATCGCAGAAGGCATATTGAAAACATACGAAAATTAAAAAACAGACCTCCTCGGGAATTAAATGATGTATGAACACAAAAAAAAATTCGTCAAAAACGGAGTTATTTTCGAAGAAGTCCAATAATCTGAAGAAGCAAAATAAAAAGAAAACAGGAATTTCAGCTCTTGTATTGTTGGTTAAAAAGTGTTACAATTCAATATGCGTACAAGTATGAGATTAGGAAATGGTTATATGAATATATTTGACGAACAGGGTTTGAAACGTGCTGAGGAGCTTTTTTGTGAATTGATAGAGTTGTTCGGGGGCGACCCCGGACGCGAAGGCTTGCGCGAAACTCCCGGACGGTGCGCGAAGATGTACCGCGAAATGCTGGTCGGTATGAAATATACCAACGACGACATAGCCGAAATAGCAGACAAATGCTTTGAGGAAGAAGAAACCACTAAGGACAGTATCGTTATCCTAAAGGATATAGAAGCTTTCAGCTTTTGTGAACATCACCTGGCCTTGATATATAACCTTAAGCTAACCGTCGCTTATAAACCGGCGGTCGGCGGCAGGATCATAGGGATAAGCAAAATTGCCAGGATTGCGGATATGGTATGCAAGCGTTTAAATTTACAGGAACGTATAGGCAGGGATATACTCGAAATTTTGTCCAAGGTAACCGGCTCTCCGGATGTTGCTGTTATAATCGAGGGTGAACATTCCTGTATGAGCGCACGGGGGATCCGAAAACCCGGAGCCGTAACCAAAACAGCCGTATTCAGCGGATGTTTCGACGGGGACAAAAAAACGGAATTATTGGCACTTTTATAATTGACCTCCTCGGGAATTAATAATAAGATTGGTGTATTGCGTGTATTATGAATAAAAAAGCTTTGGTTTTGCTGTCGGGAGGGCAGGATTCCACGACCTGTCTTTTTTGGGCGATAAAAGAATACGGCGCGGACATGGTTTCGGCAGTAGGATTTTCTTATGGTCAGAAGCATATTCAGGAACTGGAAATTGCCCGGGAAATATGCGCAATCCCCCGGGTTCCTTATGAAATTCTGGATTTGTCGGCATTAAGTTCGCTGAGTCGGAATGCGCTAACAAACCATAATATAAAAATTGAAAACTTTACAGAATCCAAGCCGTCAACGGGCACCGTTGATATTCCAAACACATTTGTTCCGGGGCGCAATTTATTGTTTTTATCCTTTGCGGCGGCGGCGGCATACCAAAGAGGAATAACCGACATAATAATAGGCGTTTCGCAAGCAGACTATTCCGGATATCCCGATTGCCGTGAAGCCTTTATCATTGCCGCAGAAAACGCCCTGCGGCTCAGTATGGATCATAATTTTAATATCATTACACCCTTGATAAATCTGGATAAATCACAGGTATGGGCGTTATCCGAAGAACTGGGTTGTTTTGAGCTTATTAAAGAAAAAACCCTTACCTGTTACAATGGTGTAACAGGAGAAGGGTGTAAAAAATGTCCGGCGTGTGTATTACGGCGCAGAGGTTTGGAACGGTTTGAAGCACTGCCTGATTAAATTATACTAATTCTGCGATTTCATAGATAAGCTTTTCGGACTTTTCAAATCCCAGACACGGGTCAGTGATAGATCTGCCGAACACATTTTCGGATATATCCTGCGAACCGTCCTCGAGATAGCTTTCGATCATCAACCCTTTGATCATTTTGCTTAAATCGCTATTGTGGCGGCGGCTGTGCATGATCTCCTTGGCAATGCGCGGTTGCTGCGAATATAATTTTTTAGAATTGGAATGATTCACATCTATGATTACCGCAGGGTTTTTCAGAGCGAGTTTATTGTACATTTCGAGTGTACCCATTAAATCTTCGTAATGATAGTTTTGAATATGCTCACCCTGTTTGTTGACCGAACCGCGCAGAATGGCGTGGGCAAGCGGATTTCCCGATGTTTTGGCTTCGTATCCTTTGTACATAAAATTATGCGGGGACTGAGCCGCCGTTATGCTGTTGAACATTACTGTTATATCGCCGCTCGTGGGGTTTTTCATACCGACCGGAGCATCCGCACCGCTGGAAACAAGACGATGCAGCTGGTTTTCTACCGAACGCGCCCCTACCGCGTGATAACTCAGCAAATCATTGAAATAATCAAAATTTTCAGGATAGAGCATTTCGTCCGCCGCCGTCATGCCGGATTCACGGATAACCCGAACCTGAAGCTTGCGGATAGCGATAAGCCCGGCATAAATATCCGGATCGCGTGACGGGTTGGGTTGATGCAGCATTCCTTTGTAACCGATACCGGTGGTGCGCGGTTTATTGGTATATACCCGGGGTACGATGAGCAATTTGTCTTCTACCTTCGCTTGTACTTCCGCGAGTTTTGTGACATATTGAAACACAGCATCCTCGTTGTCCGCCGAGCATGGTCCCATTATCAGCAGAAATTTGTCCGAAGTACCCTCGAATATACTGTGCAGTTGTTTGTCCATATTTTCTTTAACCGTTTTTACGGTTTCGGAAAGCGGAATCATTTCTTTCAATTTTTCCGAAGTGGGGATTTCCCGTACATATTTAAACATAATAGCGCACTCTGCGCCAAGCCGCACTAAAAACCGTATTAAAACGAGAGTTTTTTGTTTATAACCGAAGTTTGTCGTGTGCCGGCTCGGTTCCTTTCTTGAATATTTTTATAAATTAATACTAATTTACAGCCAAAACCATATGTTGAAAATTAGTATAAAACTTTTTTATTTTGAGAGGATTGACTTATACATGAAAAATTGTTTTGTACCGTTTGCACCGGCGGATATTTTGATTCCCCGGGTAAGTTCACCGGAAAAGTTTGCGGTTGTCGCCTGCGATCAATATACCTCGGAGCCGGATTATTGGAATCGGGTCGAAGAATATGTGGGTTGCGCAAAATCTAGTTTGCACTTGGTTTTTCCCGAAATATACCTCGAGCACGGTTCGCAAAACCCGCAAGCACGGATACGCGGTATTCATCAAGCTGCGCAGGAGTATTTAACGAACGGTGTATTCGAAGAATATAAGGGTTCATACATATGCACAGAACGCGCGCTCAAAAACGGCAAAATCCGCAGGGGGCTGATAGGAGCGGCTGATCTGGAAGCATACGATTACAGAAACGGCTCAAACGCAATGATTCGGGCCACCGAAGGCACGGTGCTGGAGCGTATCCCTCCCCGGGTAGAAATACGCCGGGATGCGGCCTTAGAACTTCCTCATGTGATGCTGCTTATCGACGATGAGCGTCAAACCGTGATAGAACAGCTCGATTTATCAAAATGCGAAAAAATATACGATTTCGAACTTATGGAAAACGGCGGACACCTGACCGGGTATTTATTAACCGATACGCAAAAGAATTTCGTTGACGGCGCTCTCGGTTCACTCGCTGAAAAAACACCGCTGCTTTTCGCTGTTGGCGACGGCAATCATTCCCTGGCTGCCGCTAAGCATTGTTATGAAGAACAAAAGGAACGGGGCGGCGATGCAAACCTTTCCAGATATGCTTTATGCGAAATTGTAAATCTGCACGATGACTCTTTGGAATTCGAGCCTATTCACCGTATACTTACCGGAGTTAAGCCGGAGCGGGTGAAAGCGGCACTGCACAATTTTTACAATTTAACCGATATCCCCGAACCGGATGATCATCTTATACACTATATATCGCAAAACGAAGAAAAAACATTGTATTTACGCAAACCTAAAACAAGTCAGCCTGTTGGAACGATACAGGATTTTATTGAACACTGCCTGCAAAACGATGACATCAGACAGCGTGAACATTGCAAGGTCGATTACATTCACGGTGAGGATGTACTGCGAGAGCTTGCAAACGAACCGGATGCGGTTGGATTTTTGACTCAGGGCATACACAAGTCACAGTTATTCGGGACCGTTATAAAGGACGGGGCTCTTGTGCGTAAAACCTTTTCGATGGGACAAGCAAATGACAAGCGGTTCTACTTTGAAGCAAGAAAAATTAAACGCTAATGCTGCGTACACTGTCCGGGAAGGTTGCTCTCTTTGTAGTATCCCTGAAATTTTCCGGGACATCCGGAATTTGAAAGTCTGCCGGAGGAAGAGCAATACCTTGCTTCGATCACACTTTTGCTGGAGGTAAATTCTTTTTTGTCAAGCCCCCCGTGCAGATCCGACATTATATTGCGCCATTGCCTTGCCTGTTGATATAAACCTATGCCCAGAAGCGGAATTTCCGTGTCATAACCTGTCCAGAAGCCCGTCACATAATAAGGAGTTATTCCCATAAATGTCCAATCATAGTCGTTGGACGATGTGCCGGTTTTTCCGATAACCTCGGTACCCGGCAATTTTGCATCACGCGCGCTGGCGTTCGCTCCCTCCACAACCTGCAAAAGCAACCGGTTCATTATCCATGCGCTGGATTCGTCCATTACCCGCTTGGTAGTGTTTTCGCGGCTTAACACGGTTTCACCCAATGTATTGACCACCTTTGTGTAGGAGTGAGGTCGGGTGTAATAACCGCCGTTGGCAAACATCTGGAAACAGGCGGTGAACTGATAAAGTTTGACACCTCTGTGAAAGTCGCCTAAAACCAAAGCTTCGGGGCCGTCGTCGGTGATGATCAGGTTACCGTTATTGTCCACATCGTTTTCGCCTTTTATTACGAGAGAATCAAAAAAGAAATTACTGCGCATAAAATTGAAAGAACTCTCCTCGGTAAGCATATCCTTGAGCACCTGCGCGGGAGCCGTATTAGTGGATCGTTGAATCGCTTGAACTACGGTAAGGGGGCCGTGCTTTTTATTGCCGTAATTGTTGGGCCATTTTCGCCGTACACCGTTTATTACCATGTCATAAGGCGGATTATCGCTGAGTATGGTAGAGTATGTTATAAGGTCGTTTTGGATCGCAGGAGCATAAACCGCTATAGGCTTCACCGTAGAACCCATTTTACGCTGAGCCTGGGTCGCGCGGTTAAATATACCGCTCTGTCTTTTTCTGCCTTTGCCGCCGACTACCGCTTGCAGCGCTCCGTTATGGTCAAAGATAACCATAGCGGCCTGCGGTGCGCCTACGGTATTGCCGTTTCTGTCCTTTCTTCCGCTCAGGTCGCCGGATGAAAAAACACTGTTGTCGCGGAATTTAGATTCGAGTTTTTTTTGTAAGGATTGATCAATAGTCGTATAAATACGGTATCCGCCGTTATATAGCATAGCTTCCGCAGTTTTTTTGGTGCAGCCCAACTCTTGGGAGAGGTCTTCTATAACTTCTTGTATCACATGATCCACAAAGTAGTTTTGCACCCCTCCTTTGTTTCCGGCGGCTGCAAATTTTTCTTTTTCAAGGTCGCGCAATTTCGGATCCCGTTTTATGAATTTCCTATATTGCGGACCTGTAATCACGTTAAATTCTCTCATTTTTCGCAAAACATATTCGCGGCGGTTTTTATTTCTCTCGGGAAAATCATACACATTATAGCCTGTGGGGTTTTTGGTCATTGCTGCCAGTGCCGCCGCTTCAACTTCGTCTATTTCATTTACGTTTTTACCGAAATACAGTTGGGATGCAGCCTGCACACCGCCGGTATTCCTGCCCATATGAATGATATTTAGATATAGTTCTAATATTTGATCCTTGGAATATCTGCGTTCAAAGTTCATTGCGCGGAATATCTCTTTAACTTTGCGCTCTATACCCTGAAAGCCCTCGGAAGCCCATTCATCCGTAATGTTTTTTATAACCTGCTGAGTTATAGTCGAACCGCCCGCCGCGGTGTCCCAAAAATTGAAAAACATATTCAAAAACGCGCCCGCTGTTCTCCGCCAATCCACGCCCTCATGATCGCGGAAACGTTCATCTTCGGTTACCACAAAAGCGTGCTGCACATGGGCAGGTATATCGTCAAGATCTACCCAAATCCGATTTTCCCGACGTGTTATTCTTCTTATTTCTTCCGGCTCGTTGGTTTTTTTGTTCGTCGCAAAAATAAGGGTAGTGGAATGAAGTTTTGCATCTTCGATAGTTACGCTGTCGTCGTCTTCTAAAAACCGCATTACATATACGGTAAGGGCGGTGACAACAATCGACATGGTGATAACGAAAATCAGGCACAGCGTTAAAAAGATTTTTGTGGCGACCGTAAAAATCCTGCGAGCCTTGCCGGTTCCCTTTTTATTGCGATTGCCGTTTTTTCCGTTACCGCTATGCTTTTTATTCAGTCTGCTGTTCCGCGATTTTCCCGATGAGCTGCTAATATCCTTGTATTTCGGAGATTTCCTTGGAACAGACATCCGTGTTCTCGCTGCGGAAGAACTGCTGATGTCCCGGCTCGAATTATTGTTTTTATTTTGAAATGAGGAGCTTGATATATCAATGTATTTGCTCCGCGGTCTGTTTTCGCCTTGATTGTCCACGCCATTCCTCCGTAATTTTACAGTAGACCTCCTCGAAAACCACTTCGCGACTTATGAACGGAAGATTTCCCGTCACACGGCGTTAATTTATCCTCAAATATCCATGATATTCTCGTCAAAATTGCCTTGTTTGACGAAAAATCATCTGTGTTCATATATCACGTTTTAATTTCCGAGGAGGTCTAGTTTAACCCGTTTGAATTATACTTCATTCCATACTGCTTTGTCAATGTAAAGTTTCTTAATATATTTGACACATACTAATACAATCCTTAGTGTAAAATTAATGTAGGAGAATTCTAAGAAAAAAAGGTACAAGAGGAAGCCAAAAAGTGATTTAATAGAATTGTAGATCCAAAAAAATCACGAAGGAGGCAACCTCTTGTGAATACAAGTATACCAGAGATTGCGGAAAATTTCATCAGGAAAACA
>WRKL01000039.1 GCA_009778115.1 Oscillospiraceae bacterium
AATTTTATTCCGAAACCACAGATAAACAAGACTTCCCAATGAAGAAACCGAAACCCCGAGGAGTGCGCCGGCGACAGCAAAAGGAGCGATCGCCGCTTCATATTCATGACGAACCGCGGTAGTTATGCCCAAAAAACTATTGCCTGCGGTAACCTGAGCATAACCAATGTAATATATTAAATACATTAACGAAAGCCCGACAATGATTTTTATTATGTTTTCCACTATCTGCGAAATCGCAGTAGGGTTCATATTACAAGAGCCTTCGTAGTATCCGCGGTATGAAGCAGACGCTATTCCGAAAAAAGCGGCGGGAGCGATAGCAAGTACCGACCACAACGCCCGCGGATTCGGCGAAACATAATTGACAAAAAACCAGGCCAGCGAAACGATAAATAAAAAGGCAAATAACGCCGCAACAAGAAACACACGATGAGAAATACGCTTTATGCGGCGCACATCGTTCCAGCGTTTCCGTTCGGACTGTTCTGCTACCATACGCGCTACCGCAGCGGTCAAACCCGATGCGGACAATGAAAAGAACGGAGTGAAAATCATGTAAGCGGTAGAAAAATATCCGTTTCCCAGTGTTCCCAAAAGCCAAGTTATTGGCAGCCTGTAGGCAAACCCCAGAATCTTCCCGACAATCATAGCGCCCATAAGTATGGTTGCGCCGTGTACAAAACTTTGCTTTATTCGTCCGCTTGTGTTCGGGCAAGCGGCGTTATTCGACGGATTGTTTGACAATTCTACATCCTCTTATTCAGACGTTTCTTCATCTGCGGATGTTTCGTATGCGAATTCCTGTTCGCCGTCACCCGGAAAATCGTTTTGCAGCTTGGTACCGCATTTAAAACAATACGCGTAATCAACCGGATTTTTACTTCCGCATTGATTGCACAAATTTATTTTTTGTAATTTTGCGATCTTTTCGTTGATAATGTTTAATTTTTCCAACAGAATATCAATTTCTTTTACGATCGAAGCCACAAGATCCGGATTTTCGTAATCCGCTTTGACCATACCGTAAACCGAACTACCTAACTTTTCATAGATAGCTTTAACCTCGTTGTTTACCTGCATAACCTGCCATTTCAACTTGGAAACCTCATAAATTTCCCCGGTCTTTTTGCCCGCTGTGTAAGTGATCTCTTTTGCTTTTTCCAGGATATCTTCAAAAACAGCCATTTAAAAATCCCTCCTAATTTAATTTTATGACTGATTATACACCATTATTTCGATGATTGCAATAGGTCCGGTAAAAATTAATAAAAAATTTCTTGAATAATTTATCCGACAAATTCATGAACCAACGAACTTCGGGTTGGGGTAACAGACGGATAATGTTTGAAAAGCGATAATTTTTCGGCGAGCTTTAACGCTGTAAAAGGCGGTGTTTCGTTTTGCTTCTTGAGTATATTTAAAAAGATCTGTTTGTACAAATAAGGCTCATATGCAAGTGTTGAGTACATTATCCGGTCTGCATCCGGTTTATACGGTTTTATATTTTGAATTTCTCCCTTAAGCACATTATCCCACATACTCATGGTGTTGGTAAAGGATGAGCCGCGAAAAATAAAATCTCTGATCAAACGTCTTATCAGCCTTAGTTCTGTTTTGGAAAGGAGAAGTTCGCCGTTTCTGTGAAATTCGCCGGATGCGGCAACATATACCTTTAAAATCCGATCGTCGTCAAGTTCTCGTGTTGTCACAGGATTTAAAGCGTGTATACCTTCGGCTATAATTACAGCTCCGGCATCCGCTGTCACTTTTTCGTAATAATCGCGTGATTTGGAATGAAAGTCATAATGAGGGCTTATAGCATTGCCGTCTTTTATAATGTCCTTAAAAAACCTGTGCAAAACATTCAGATCCATAGTATTTATGGATTCAAAATCCCGTTCGCCGCCGGGGAGTAGGGGAGTGTCCTTGGCGGATTTGAAAAAATTATCCATAGAAACCGAAATCGCGCTTATTGACATACGTTCCAGTTCTTTCTTTAGTTTGCCGGCAGTGGTAGTTTTGCCTGATGCCGAAGGACCTGAAATCAAAACTACGCTTCGTCCGTTTTGGGTTTTCGCGCTCATTTTTGCTAATTCTTTTATGCTGTTGTCATAAGCATCATCACAAAATTTCACGAACTCTTTCAAATCCCTGTCCGCTTCCGCTTCAATTTGATTAACATCATATCTGCCGTCTTTATCCTGAATCTTTGCCAGAGCCACGGTACCCGCATCCCCTCATTTTTTTATCTCCCGGGCTATTTCCCCCACATCTGCGTATATTCCCCCGGGTTTATGTATGCTTTGCTGAACCATATCTATTTTTGTTTCTCCGCTTAAAACAAGAATTGTATCTATACCCGCTGCGATACCGCAAGCAATATCTGTGTAAAGACGGTCGCCGACCATCACGGTTTCATTTTTTGTAAATCCTGTTTTTCCGATAGCCGCAAGTACCATTTCCGGGTTTGGTTTACCTATAAACAGGGGTTCCCGTCCGGTTGTATTTGCCAGCATTGCACTAACCGAACCGCAATCAGGCACGCTTCCCCATTCGGTGGGACAGGTCAAGTCCGGGTTTGCGGCAATGTAATCTACACCGTTCGCTAACAAAACACACGCATCTTCAAGCTTTTGGAAAGTCAATTCGGTGTCGAACCCCATAACAAGACAAACGACATCCTTTTCGGGTTTGTTGGTAATATTTAACCCGAAAGACAACAATTCATCCCGGAATGCCGCGGTACCCAGGGCATATAATTTTTGCGAATTATATTTTTTCCGGAGTTTGCGCGCCATGACTTGTGTTGATGTAACAAAGTCGTCTTCTTGCGTAAATATTCCCATTTCCGCCAGCTTTTGGACATATTGTTTTACACTCTTCGAAGAATTGTTTGTCAAAAACAGAAATTTACCGCCGTTTTTACGAACTTGTTCCAAAAAATTAAAAGTTGTGGAAAATAATTTATTACCCAGGTAAATTGTTCCGTCCATGTCCAGCAAAAACAGCCGTTTTTCATTAATATTCATTTCATCGCTCTTTCAACCGATATAACATCCGGTCTTTTGGACAGCTTTTGAATTATCGTGTAAAGCTGCTTTATATTAGTTATACCCAGCACCGCTGTAATGCTGGAATTTCCGTTTTTCAATGAACGCACGGAAAATTCGTACATTGGAACTTTAAAAGCCGAAATCGCCGTTGAAATATCCGCAATCAGAGTTTTGCTTTCGCGAGCGGTTATGTCCAGCGTTGAACGATACGGCAGTTGAATATTTTTAGGCCAAAGGACTTCGATTAAACGGTCGGCTTGATCCGGATTTTTCCTTGCCGCTTTCATATTCACGCAATCGGATTTGTGAACCGAAACTCCGTGTCCGCGTGTGATAAATCCAATGATCTCATCACCTGGCAACGGATTGCAGCAACGTGAGAATTTTATAAGGCAATCTTCTATACCGTCGATTTTAACAGTGCCTTTTCGTTCTTTATTTCTGCTGTCGTCCACAAGGCTTTCCGGAGAAATTACGGTTTTATCCGTTTTGTCTATGTGTTTGCTGTAATCGTTTTTGACTTTGTTCATTAGCTTGGAAAGAAGTATGTCGCCGTAGCCGATAGCGGCATAAAAATCATCAATATTTTCATGCTTTTGTGATTTTGCCAGAGCGGCAATCACGGTTTTTGTTTCTTCGGGTGTGTAATTTATCATGTTGCGCTTGAATTCGTTTTCCAGTTCGGATTTACCCTGTGAAATATTTTCCTCACGCCGTTCTTTTTTGAAACAGGCGCGGATTTTATTGCGCGCTTCACTGGTTTTTACCAGTTTAAGCCAATCCCGGTTGGGCATATGGTTGGGATTCTTGGTCGTCATTATTTCGACGACATCTCCGGTTTTAACCGTGCTGTCCAGCGAAACGATGCGGTCGTTGATTTTCGCGCCGATCATTTTATTACCGACTTCGCTGTGGATCGCATAGGCAAAATCAATAACCACCGATTCCACGGGAAGCCTTACTATATCACCGTTTGGCGTATAAACAAAAACCTCTTCTGAGCCTATGTCGGTCTTGATGGAGCGTACCAATTCGTCCGTGTCATTATTTTCAAGTTGATTTTCCATATTTTGACGGAGCATGGTCAGCAACTCGTCAAATTTATCTTTTTCAAGAACGTCGCTCTGTTTGTATTTCCAGTGTGCGGCAATACCGTATTCGGCGGTATGGTGCATTTCTTGGGTGCGTATTTGTATTTCAAACGGTATGCTTTCCCGGGAAAGAACCGTAGTATGCAGAGACTGATACATATTCTGCTTAGAAGCCGAAATATAATCTTTGAACCGGCCCGGCAGGGGAGTGAACATATCATGTATTATACCCAAAATATTATAACACTCTATAACGGCATCCGTTATTATCCGTATCGCAAAAACATCATATACTTCCTCGAATTCCCGCCCCGTCATATATGCTTTGCAAAATATCCCGTACCTGCTTTTCACACGGCCTTCTATATGCGGGAATAGTTTGTATACTCCCAGTCGTTCCTTTATCTCTTCTATTTTATGTGTTAAAAAATCCCCCGAGCCTTTCAGTCTTGCTTTAAGGTATTCGTCTATTTCCTGATACGCATCAGGATCAAGGTAAAAAAGAGCAATATCTGATAATTCCTCCTGTATTCTGCGTATCCCCAGCATATGTGCCAGAGGGGTATATATTTCCAGGGTTTCAAACGAAACATCACGTTGTTTTTGTGTCGGCATATGAGATAGCGTGCGCATATTGTGAAGACGATCCGCCAGCTTGATCACAATGACCCGAACATCCTTGATGGCGGCGAACAGCATTTTCCGCACATTTTCCGCTTGCTGTTCTTTTTCGGTTTCCGCACTACGGACGGCAATATTCTTGATTTTTGTAACCCCGTCAACCAGCTGCGCTATCCCTTCGCCGAAATTACGTTGTATCTGTTCAATGGAAATACCGGTATCTTCGACGACATCATGCAACAACGCGGCACAGATAATGTCGGTATCCATCCCCAGCTCCACCAATATATAAGCAACGGCGAGCGGATGATTTATATACGGATCGCCGGATTTTCGTATTTGTTCTACATGAGCGGCATCCGCACTGTTATATGCAAACAGAATTTTTTGCTTGTCATATTGTCTGCCGGATTCATTTATTAACTTCAACAAACCGTCAATATTATAATCCATAATGATCCTCTCTTTAATTATGGGAGTATTTTTTTAATTTTGCCAGTATCGCGGAATTTGACAAATCGGTTTTGGGCGCATTCCCGATTACGGTTACCGTGCCCGAAAGGTCAATAGCGACGAGTCCTGTTTCCTCCAGTACATCCAGAGCTATTCTGTATTTGCAATAGTTCAAATCACCGCCGCCGATACGCATATATAAATCATCAATGGTGAATATATTTTCGCTGTTTTTGATATATGTATAAATTTTCGCGAAATTTTCGCGATTCGGTATAGATTTTTCGGCAAGAGCGGCATTAAGGTCCTCTCCGCGTTTTATGCGTTCGTAAAAATCCAGTGCGGCGAAAAATTTTGATTGTGAAAATCCGGAAAGCCGCATATCCTTTATAATCAGATTCACGCTGGTTTTTCCCTGATAATTATTAACATCCAACGTGACCAGCAGATCTGCGGTATCGCCGACCTTATACGCGAACTTTTCGCTGGACACACCGAAATAAAGTCCGGAAAAGCTTATATTTCCGGTTCTCAAAAACAAACGCTGGTGTGCGCCGGACGAGAGCGGGACGATCGAAATAATTTCCAAATTTTTAGCAAGGAATAAAGGTTCCGGGTTGCCGCATCCGTAAGGACCGAGCAAACGCAGATCCTCGATATTATCGACTGTGACGAGGTTTGCGGGTAAAACCGTATCAACATCAAGAGCCAATCGCGGCATTTTCTCATAATGTTTGCTCGTATAGGCTCCCAAAGCTTTTCGTAATTCTGGGATATTTTTCAATTCTATAGAAAAACCCGCTGCCATTTCGTGACCGCCGAACTTTTTGAACATTTTTCCGCCGCCGGGTAATACAGCACAATCCGATAACGCGGTATGGATATTAAAACCTTGTACACTGCGCCCGGATGCCGTACCTATATCTTCGCTTTCGGATATAATTATTACGGGTTTTGAATATCTCGACACAAGTCTTGCCGCTACAATACCGATAACTCCGTGATGCCAGCTTTTACCCTGTAAAATAATAACCCGTTGATAAACGGTGTCCGGATTTCGCTTTATATATTCGTTTATTTCGTTGTATATAAGCTCTTCCAGCTCCCTGCGCTTATCGTTAAGACGGCATAATTCTTCGGCAGCGGCAAAAGCTTCTTCCTGATCGTGCGCCAGAAACAGTTCCATAGCATACTTTGCGGAACCCAGCCTGCCCGCCGCGTTAATACGGGGAGCGATAGAGTACGCGACAGCCGCAGAATCTATCGCTTTTTTAGTTATTCCGGCTTTTTGGACCAAACAACATAAACCTATATTTTCGCTTTCGCTTATCCTGCTTATCCCATTAGAAACGATAATACGGTTCTCGCCGGTAAGAGGTACAATATCCCCGATGGTGCCTATAACCGCAAATTCCGCGAAATATTCCATTGCCATGCCGCAGTCGCCGTCCATCAGCGCCGCAATCAGCTTCAATGCCACTCCGGCTCCCGAAAACTCTTTATATTTACTGCCGCAATCCTTTCTGTGCGGATTTATGACGGCGGCCGCTTCGGGCAGGGTTTCCCCCGGAAAATGGTGATCTGTTATAATAAGACCGATCCCGAGTTTTTTTATGAACCTCGCTTCTTCATATGCAGTAATTCCGTTATCTACCGTTATAATAAGCCTTACGCCGTCATCATATAACTTTTGGATCGCAGTTTCATTTAAGCCATAGCCGTCGCTGCGGACAGGGATGTGCCATACAACATCCGCACCCGACATTTCGAGATAACTGTAAAGCATATATGTTGCAGTAACGCCGTCGCAGTCATAATCGCCGAATACCGCGATTTTTATTCCCGTGTCTATTGCATCGTTAATATATTCTACTGCTTTATGCATATCCGCAATATCAAACGGTGACGAAAAGTTTTCCTGCTCTAAAAGGTGATACGCTTCGCGTACCGCTACAACCTTAGCCAGGATAGGGGATAATCCTTCGGCAGGCCGGCAGACGTCCGAAGACGGAATATTCCAAAATTTCATGTAATTTTTCCTCATTGAAGGTTTGAATAGGGGAGAGGTGAAAAAAATATTTTAAATCCGTTCTCATAATTTATTGTTTTTGGGTTTTGCATCCGCTAAAGGGTTTTTGTTGATAGCATCTTTTATATTTTTATCCGCAACATGGGTGTATATTTCGGTAGTGCCGAGTTGAGCGTGACCTAAGATTTCTTTTAACACCCGTATGTCAACCTTTCCGTGTTGGTACATCAGGGTCGCTGCGGTATGCCGTAGTTTATGCGGCGAAATACCCATTCCCGCCAAACCTGCGGATTTCAATGCTTTTTCCACGATTTTCTGAACCCATCTTGCGGTAAGGCGTTCTCCTGATCTTGAGGATAAAAATAACGCATTTCCGTCTTTGACGGTTGTCAGCTTTGCCCGTTCTCCGTCTATATATTTTTTAATTGCGGTCATACAGGCACGGTTAAGAAAAACTATCCTTTCCTTATTACCCTTTCCTAATAACCTCAGGGTTTCATCGCGAATATCCGTAAGATTGATCCCGACAAGCTCGGACAGCCGCATTCCGCAGTTAAGGAATAATGTGAGTATGCAGTAATCCCGTAACGGCTGGCTTGATTGTAATCCTTCCAGCAGTTCTACGCTTTGTTCCAATGTCAGATATTTCGGCAGCGATTTCCGCGCAGACGGGGAATCAAGTTCTTTTGCCGGGTTTTCTTTCAATACGCCGGATTTGTTGGTTAAATAGCCAAAAAATCCCCTTATTGAACTGACTTTGCGCGAACGTGTGTTCGCATTGTTTCCGCGCCCTGAACTTACGAAATGTAGAAATTCATATATATCGGAAAGACTTACGGAGCTTATTAAATTTATATCAATGTCGGTAATATCAATGTTATCTAATAAAACAATACTTTTCTTTTTTTTTGCAATCAATTCGGGCGCAATCAAACCCTTGTGTATTTTGATGAATCGGAAAAACATCTTCAAGTCTGTTGCGTAACCCTCAATTGTACGCGGTGAACGTCCTTTTATTGTTTCAAGATAAAACAAATAATCCCGCGCTGCCGGCGGCAGGGAAAATTTTGCGGAACCCTTTAACCCGTTTGTAATGTAATTTGCGGTTTCCATGTTAGCTACCATCCCCTAGTTCGCTAAATTTTTATTTAACGAACTAATGCGTTTTTTCGAACAGCGTTCAAAATTAATGTGAACGTTCTGATCTGGATTTGATCTGCCTTATATCCTTGCCGAAAAATCTGAACATCTTATAACAGCACACAATACGGGAAGCGATACGTTCGTTGTATTCCCCGACCAATTCAGATGCGCTGAGATTTGTGTTTATGATTGTAGGAAGATTTCGGTTTTGCCGGGTGTTTACAAGGTCGTAAATTACCGCGAGTGAAAATTTTGTGTCAAACTCTGCCCCCAAATCATCAAGGATCACCAGATTAGCTGAAAAAATCGCATCCAGCGTTTCGTTCGATTTCTCTTTGCCGAAATATTCGTTTTGGGTCTTGTTTACTAATTCATTCGCCGTTATATAAAGAACACTGTATCCTTTTTTGATGACTTCATTGGCGATGGCGAGAGAAAGGTGTGTTTTACCCAGTCCTGTTTTTCCAATAAAAAGCAAACTGGGCGAATCATCGCCGAAACTCGCAGCGTAATTTTCGCAATAATTTAAAATTTCCGCCATATTTTCGCGCGGCACAACTTCGCCGTTTTCTACACGCATAACAGAATTCGAATAATAATCAAGCTTGAAATCAGAAAATTTACATAATGCCAGCGATGAATTTTTTAAAATTTCTTCACAGTCTATTTCGCAAATCAAACGCTTGACACATTCGCATATTCTGCCCTCGCAGTAGCCGCTGTCCTCACACTTTTCGCAGTAAAACCGAAGTTCCAGATAATCTTCGGGAAGTCCGCGCTCTGCTAAATGTTTTTTTATATTTGCCCAATTGGATAGGCTGTTATTTTTAACATCCTGTATAATTTTTTCGGCATTATCCGGTTTTTGCAATACAAGCCGGGACAAATTCAGGCTTGTTTCGGAAATTGCCCGAAGTTGTTCGGATATTTCGGGATACCTCTCCCCTACTTCGGCAAACCGCCGTTCATACCTGAATCTGGCATCCGCCCGGCGTTTTGAAATTTCCGCCATAGCAGCGGCAAATGATTTTTCATTATACACCATTTTCCGCCCTCCTTTTTTTGAACTTTATCCCTCTGGTTTCCAGTTCATCTATATCAAAGGAAGGCTCGGTTTCTATCCGGCTGCTGTTGTTTCTCTTTTTTTTAGATTCGGGCTGTATAATGTCGCCGACTTTAAATATTCCGCTTTCTTTCCAGTTTTTTAATACTTTATTAATGTAAGGGAAAGACATACTTCCGGTAGAATCCGCACAGATTTCATAGGCGCGTTTCACCATTTCGTGCGGCATATTATATTCGCCGTACCATTTTTCTATATATGTTTTTTCACGGGTAGTAAAAGGACGCGAGCCGATTCCGAAAAATGCCCTGACTTTGTTGTAATGCTGTTCTTTTTCATGCTGTTCCCGTATGTACGCATCTACGGATTCGTGGTCGCAAAGACCCAGATCCGCCCATTTTTCACATTCTTTTCTTATGGAGCGGATATTGGGTTTATCCCGCTTCACACTTATATCCACCGCCATCAATATAATATCGGCAGGTAACCGGGTTTCTTCGTATACATATATAAGCGTGCGCTGTTCGGTGGTATTGAGCACTTTACCCAGGGCTGTTTCTACTTCTTTCATCAAGAACCTAAGTTCTTCGTCCTTGTTAAGCCTTTGGGCAATGTCACCCAGCGCTATCTTATTCGGCTTTGGAATAATGGGCGAAATTATTTTAGGCTCTGTTTCTTCTGTTTCCTGCGTATCGTGTGGTTGTTCACACCGTTCGGTTGAAGCTTTGCCGGCGGTATTAGCGGACGGCAAAATAAGAACGCCTTTAGAAACCCAAAAAGAAATAGCTTCTTTAACGTCATGCGCTCCAAGATTCACCTTTTTTCCGATTTGTGCAGGTGTTAAAGGCTGCTGACAATTCTTAATTATCAGCAGCAAAACTTTAATATACACACCGCAAGCCTCTTGTATGTATTCATCAACGACCGAGTCCGGAACCGCAAACACTCCGGAAAAATTCTCAAAATTTAACTTATAATCCATTAGACCTCCTCGGAAATTAAAACGTAATGTATGAACACAAATGATTTTCGAGGAGGTCTATTATAGACTAAAATCCTCTTCGTCGTATATCGGTAAAGGCATTGACGGAACAGGAATACGCTTTACCGGATCGTACTTGAATTTTTTACAACTTGCAGTTTCACTCACAAGCCCGTGCCGCTTGCAAAAAATTGCCGTGCCGCTGTCAGTTTTTATGCTTAACTCACAGACACCGCAAGCGGGTTCTACGTCTTTTCCGAAAAATCTGTATTTCACAACGAACCTCATTTCTTTTTTAAAAGCGCGGGCGGCGGGCTGTGATGCTCATCCCCGCTTAATTAAATTCTTTCGATGCCGCGTTTATGGAGGATGAACGGAACGTGATTTTTTTGATTGGCATTTTGTCTTTTAAAAGCTCATAGAAAAGCTCGCAAAGATTTTCACAGGTGGAAACTTTTTTTGTAACAACTACTCTGTATTCCGGATATGACCAGGCAAGAGGATGATCAATTTTTTTAAGCGGAACACAATTTTCAGAATCGTTGTTTATACCGTTTTCTTTGTACACGGTAAGAACCGCATCCAAAAGAGGATCGCCTTCTTGAAACAACGTTGCATGGTGAAAGTGATCGCAAATTTCCCATGCTTTTTTAAATCCTTCTTTACACGCATGCGCAAAACCGGTTACCGGATCCACTTTATCTTCAAGTTCAATCGTCAAAAGACCGGAATGTCCGTGAAGATGCTTGGCTTCTCTGGGCCAGTTCATAAACCTGTGCGCATACTGGAAATCAAGATTTACGATGGATGTGTACTTGTCGTTTGCCATTACTAATTTCCTCCTCAATTTTTTTAGTTTATTTTCAGCGGCAATTTTATACCCTCGCCCGCTGAGTTTTATATTAGCACAAAATTATGAAAAATTCAACAAAAATATTTTCAGCCGGCACGACTTCCGCATGAATGTTCATTCCAAGCAAGAACAAACGGGAGTATAATTTTTCTAAGTCTCTAAAATCTGCCCGAAATATTTTTGGGGATT
>WRKL01000040.1 GCA_009778115.1 Oscillospiraceae bacterium
AATGTGCCGCCGCCCGAAGCTTTACCGCCTGTTCCTGCTATTACGTTAATGGTATATTGATTCTGATTCTGAATAAACCTCGCTTGTAATGTGCGGTTTGCCGTTGCGTTAAAAGTATAGATCCAATTTGCTGAAACCCTCGTATTGCCTGAAAACCAGCCGTCAAAGGTATAGCCCGCATTAGCGGTTGCCGTCAAAGTTACGGCCGCGTTTTGATTGAATACGCCGCCGCCCGAAACTGTACCGCCTGTCAAAGCCGTTGCGGTAATGTTATACGTTATCCTCTGCCATACTGCGTAGAGCGTTAGATTTTCGTTTGCTGTATAGGAGCCACCAGGCTGATATTGCGCCGTGGTTGCTGTACTGCTGGTTGCCCAGCCGAGAAAATTATAGCCTGTCCGGGTGGGGCGGGTACTGCTGATGGTTAAAGTTACCCCATGCGTTTTCGTTTGCGGAGACGGCGCACCTGTTCCGTTATTGGCATTGTATGTCACTGTATAAGTGCTGGGTTGCCACACGGCATAGAGTGTTCCGTTGGCGTCAACCGTATAAAAATCACCGGGTTGGTATTGCGCCGTGGTTGCTGTGCCGGCGTGCGCCCAGCCGAGAAAATCATAGCCTGTCCGGGTGGGGCGGGTACTGCTGATGATTAAAGTTTCCCCGTGCGTTTTCGTTTGCGGAGACGGCGCACCGCTGCCGCTATTGGCGTTATATGTTACTGCATAGGTTGTTTTGGAAAACCGTGCTTGCAATGTCCGGTTTTCTGTTACGAAAAAAGTATAGATGCTGTTTATAGAAACCCTCGTACTGCCTGAATACCAGCCGTCAAAGATAAAGCCTGAATTAGCGGTGGCCGTCAAAGTTACGGCCGCGTTTTGATTGAATACGCCGCCGCCCGAAACTGTACCATCTGGTCCTGCTACTGCGTTTATTGTAAATGTTTTGATAAACCTGGCTTCCAGCACCCGGTTTTCCGTTGCGTTAAAAATAAATATTGTGTTTGCGGTAACCCTTGTACTGCCTGAATACCAGCCATCAAATACATATCCTGCATCGGTTGCTGCCAGCAAAGTTACGGTTGCGTTTGGAGCGAATACGCCGCTACCCGAAACTGTGCCGCCGGTTTCTGCCGTTGCATTAATCATGAAACCGTATAAATTAAAATACAATATTCCATTTTCACCCAAGACTTGTACGGGGGTGTTTTTGTTAGTATTAGTACCGTCGCCAAGCTGACCGTACTCGTTATCACCCCAAGCCCAAACTGTGCCGTCGCTCTTTAACGCTGCTGTGAAATAATGTCCCGCAGAAACAGCATCTATGTTCGTTAAACTTTGAACTTGTACGGAGGTGTTTTTATTAGTAGTAGTACCGTCGCCAAGTTGACCCATATGGTTCTGACCCCAAGCCCAAATTGTGCCGTCGCTCTTTAACGCTGTTGTATGCCAAGCGCCCGCAGAAACAGCGATTATGTTCGTTAAATTCTGCACTTGTACGGGTGTGTTTTTATCAATATTAGTACCGTCTCCAAGTGAACCATGCTCATTTTCACCCCAAGCCCAAACCGTACCGTCGCTCTTTAACGCTGTTGTATGCCAAGCGCCCGCAGAAACAGCGATTACGTTAGTTAAATTTTGCACTTGTACGGGTGTGTTTTTATTAATATTAGTACCGTCTCCAAGTGGACCGAAATAATTATCACCCCAAGCCCAAACCGTACCATCGCTTTTTAACGCTGTTGTATGATTGTAACCCACAGAAAAAGCATCTACGTTCGTTAAATTTTGCACTTGTACGGGTGTATTTTTATCAATATTAGTACCGTCTCCAAGTTGACCCCTAAGGTTCCGACCCCAAGCCCAAACTGTACCGTCGCTTTTTAACGCTGCTGTGAAACTATGTCCCGCAGAAACAGCGATTACGTTCGTTAAATTCTGCACTTGTACGGGGGTGTTTTTGTTAGTATTAGTGTCGTCGCCAAGTTGACCGTACTCGTTATTACCCCAAGCCCAAACTGTACCGTCGCTTTTTAACGCTACTATGTGATGACTTATCGTAGAAACAAAAATTACGTTCGTTAAATTCTGCACTTGTACGGGTGTGTTTTTGTTAGTATTAGTACCGTCGCCAAGTTTACCGGAGTACCCATTATTACCCCAAGTCCAAACCGTGCCGTCGCTCTTTAACGCTGTTGTATGACTCGAACCTGTGGAAAGCATCGGTGTTGTTGTGAATGCAGTGGATGCAAACGCATTTGTTTGTGCTTGCTCATTTTTAATGCCTGTTAATGGCACTAGGGTAATTAATATTACCGCCGTTAGTAAAATTGATAAAAATTTTCTTTTCATTGTGCTTCTCCTTAAAGATTTTTATAACAAAAAATAATCGAAGATGCTTCGAATATTTTAGGTTCAATGATTTTTAGATTTTTCCACTAAAGGTACACCTTTTGCGGAATTAAAAAAACAGTCAATATGAACAAATATATGTTCGCTTATCAAGATATAAATTGACATTTCGCCATACTTTCTGACAGCACTTGACATTATAAACGCTATTTTATATAATGAAATGGCAGTCCGCAAAAGGTGTACCTTTAGCGGACTGCGTTAAAATGTCCACACTTTGGGGTACACGTCAGCTTTAAAGAAATGAAAACTATATGGCGGTTTATATGTGCCGCTTAAATTATGCGGTAACTCTTTTTTGACACTTTAAGAACGCTTCTATTCCCTCATTTATAATTTTTATTGTGCATTTCGGGACGGTATGTTATAATACTCGTTGAGTGCATTATGTGGCAGCGCTCCGGTTCGACCCGGGGTGAGGAAAGTCCGCGCATCACAGGGCAGGATAGCTGCTAACGGCAGCCGGGGGCGACCCTAGGGAAAGTGCAACAGAAATAAAACGCCCACATCCGGTTTTGGGGGTGGGTAAGTGTGGAAAGGCGAGGTAAGAGCTCACCGGAACGCGGGGAACCGCGTTGCCCTGCAAACCCTATCCGATGCAACGCCGACACGGAGACCGTTTGCCCGACGCTCCGGACGGGCGGCATGAGCGGCACGGCGACGTTCCGCCAAGATAGATTGTCACAAACGGATAATAATTTTTATCCGTACACAGAACGCGGCTTATAAATGCACTTAAAAAGATCTTCCGGGTCAATTAATCCGGAAGATCTTTTTTACGTTGGATGGACGCGTTGAAAAAGAGTTTTTGTTTTTCAGCACCCCTTGGATTTATTGTGTAAACTCCATATCTCTTTTGCTGTATCCGATAAAACCGAGTATGCACATCGTCACGGCAAGAGCAGTCATAACAGAAAGCGCAGCAATGTCTCCGCCGTCCAGGCTAAAAGAAGCGCTGCCGAACTCCGGTATTATCTGTAACGTTCCGTCAGCTGCAAAAACTTCAATTTGTCCTGTCTCCTCGACTTTGGGAAGCATCGGAATATGCCCGAACGGTGACAATTTACCCAGCCATTCCGGCGCATTCATCATTCCGCCCATATAAATCGCAGCAAAAGCATATCCCAGATAACCGTACGAAAAGGAAGCGTATTTGGGGAAATACCCGATCAGCAGCATAGCGGCACCGAGCATAAATATCATTGCCGGCGCGTATACCATACAAGTGTTAAAAACATCCGGGAATCTAAACGGTTCATCCATTACAACGGAACCGGCCGCATAAAAACCCAAGGCATTCAAAAACGGCATTAATACACAGGAAAATATAGCAATAACAAAATATCCGCGAAGCTGACTATGGCGTGAAGCCGACCTTGCGATGATGTTTTCGGCATATCCGCGTTTTTCTTCCGAGCGTGCTTTGAGTATGAAATTAAGAATCGGGATCGTAGAACACAAAGACATTATAACCATAAGAAAGCTTGCCATTTTTAAAGAACTTCCGCCGGTCAGCTGCATAAGAGGCGGCGCAGCTTTAACGAACGCATCTACATCACCCATAATAGAGCCGTAGCTCGCACTCAGCACGGGAATAGTAACCGCCCATACGATAAAAGGTGTTCGCAGCAACCGCCAGGATAGTCCCGAAGGGCTGCTCAAATATTTTGCCGCATCCTTTTTGCCGGGACGAGCCGGAATGATTCCCTCACCCATATCCCTCGCACGGCACAGCAGGAACGCAAAAAGAGAAATAGCTACTGTAACCATTAGTAAAATAAAAACAGGCCACCATTGATTTTCGGTATATATCCTTGTGCGGTATATCAATCCGATAGGTGACAAGCAGGAAATTATCTCGTTTTTCTCCATGTCGCCTACGGCACGGAGCATATAAGCCGCTCCAAGTGTAAAAAATGACAGCGCGGCGGCGGTTCGCGGATTTGCACAAAGCTGACAGAATATAGCAGCTATTGCCGCAAAAACCAAACCGATCGTACCCATAGCGGCTCCGAACAGCATAGAGCCCGCAAACCCCATACTCTCGGTATTTACCGCACTCAGACCTAAACCGAGCAATAAAGAAAAAGCCGTGTTAATGATAACCGCCGACGTCAGCGTTGCCGAGAGATTGGAAAGTCTTCCGACGGGCAGAGAACGGATCACCTCAATTCGCCCGTATTCTTCATCCTGACGGGTGTGGCGTATTACATGAAATATGTTCATAACAGCAAGGATCATAACAGACCAAATCACCATAAACAACGAATACATCGCACCCAGCGTAAAACCTTCGATCCCTGCTGTGCCGTTCTGGTAATAAATAGGACCCATCATAGCGACCAGCGCAGGATTTTCCATCATTGAAAGCATCCCCGCTCTGCCTTCTTCCGTGCCGAACAAATTAGGTAAAGCGGCTCCGAATCCAACGACCAGCGCGGTTGTGCCGAAAAACCAAAAAATTATACGCAGCCAATCGCGCCGTATAATAAAACGGCAAATCGTCCAATTATTCTTAAACATAAAAATCTATCCTTTCTGAAGAGTTGATATTTTTTACTCCTGATACTAATCCCATTTTAAAAACCGTTGAAAACGAGTGAGTAGTTTTTTAAGAAAAACGAATAACGAACGAAGTTGGAAACGATGATTTTAATGTGGTATTAGTATGAACGGCTGCCTTCTTTTACCCTCTTGCATTTTCGTAATGGCTCATAAATAAATCTTCAAGTGTCGGCGGGGAACTTTCCAGCTTTACAACGTTAAATCCGGCAAGAAATGTTATGATGCTGCCCAGCTCCTTTGTGTCTGCGGCAAACGCGAGCTTTAAACCGTCCCGGCGAACATCATGCACACCCGCAAGTTTTTCGATCCCCTCAGCGGCGCGTTCGGTTTCGGCGGAAACACTGGTGCGGGTAAGATGGCGCAGTTCTGTCATTGTTCCGGTTTCGATTATCCGTCCGTCGCGGATAAGGCTAACCTTTCCGCAGAGCCGTTCAACTTCTTGCAAAATGTGGCTGGACAAGAATACGGATTTTCCTTGATTCTGCACCTCCAGCACACACTCCTGGAACACTTTTTCCATCAATGGATCCAAACCCGAAGTCGGTTCGTCCAGAATATATAACTCCGCATCTGATGCGAACGCCGCAACCAGCGCAACTTTTTGACGGTTACCTTTTGAATATGTGCGGCATTTTTTGTGCGGATCGATTTCGAAACGTTCGATAAGCTCCTGCTTGCGGATTTTGTTTTTACCCTTGCGAAGCCGGACAAACAGATCTATAACCTCGCCGCCGGTCAGGTTCGGCCAAAGGTTTACATCGCCCGGGACATAAGCTACGTTTTTGTGGATTTCAACGGCGTCATCCCATACATCCTTACCAAAAATGGTTGCGGTGCCTTTTGTTGCTTTTAAAATACCCAGCAACACACGGATAGCAGTGGTTTTACCCGCTCCGTTAGGTCCGATAAAACCATAAATTTCACCGGGTCGGACATTGAGATTTACATCGTTTAACGCAGTAAACTTTCCGTAATTTTTCGTCAGGCTGCTAATCTCCATAATATTTGCCGCCATGCTATTTTTCCTCCTTATAAAAAATTGTTCTAAAGATACTTAAGTATTCCTGAATATCTTTTAGAAAACGGTCATACTCTTTTTGAACCTCGGCAAGATCGGGAGAATTGATCCTCGTTAGCTGTGCTGTAGAGTACCCCGCAAATGTCCAGTATATTATATTCACCGCCATTTTAGGGTCAATACCGTCTTTAAAGAGTGTTTCATCAATGTCCGCGAAAAGCTTAGGGATCATTTCTTCAAAAGTATATCCATAAGACTTGGAAACCAGGTTGTGTCCGTCCTCATTGTGAAGTGTTGTCAAAAAATCAAACATCATGGGATATTTATATGAGAGATCAATCTTCAGCAGAATCATTTGCCACAATCTTTCGAGAACATCCCGTTGTTCAAAATTTAATAGCTCGAAATATTCTTTAAGCATGATATCGCCGGCATATGCAAAGGCAAACTCATACAGATTTTCCTTGCTGCCGAAATAGTGAAACAGCAACCCTTTGGATATTCCCGCTTCGCGAACGATGCTATCGGTAGATGCTTTTTTATACCCCTTGTTGAATTCCTTGAACGCCGCATTCATGATCCTGTTTCGCTTTTCCGCTTCCATTGACATGATTTTATGTGAGCTTATATCTATTTTCTTACTCAAACGCTTCTCCTCCCGCCATCAGCCATTGTAACCCGGAACACTATTGACTATACTGGTCAGCAATAGAATAACACTATTGACCGATATAGTCAATAGTGTTCATGAAATATTTACAAATATGGTTCTGTATGCCCGTAGTACTTCTCTCCGTGTTTAAGAATGCCGGATTGTTCCGCTCCCTATGTAAAACCGGGAGTATTCAATCCAAAAGAAACCGAAAGTGCGTTGTTGATCTTGCCCATCGAGCCTGTGTCGAGTTCTCCCATACGTTCTTTCAGTCTTTTTTTGTCTATGGTGCGTACCTGCTCGAGCAATACAACCGAATTTTTCGCCAACCCGCAGCCGCGCGCATTTATTTCGATATGTGTGGGAAGCCGGGATTTATCCTGTTGACTGGTGATAGCCGCCGCAATTACAGTCGGACTATATTTATTTCCCACATCATTTTGTACGATCAGCACGGGACGTACTCCGCCCTGTTCCGAGCCTACGACGGGGCTTAGATCAGCGTAATAAATTTCTCCCCTCTTTATTGACATCCTTCGCTTCTCCTCTTGCTTTATTACAGATGGATCCGGGGTTTATCATAACTTAAATCCATCTTCGTTATTTTTATTTTTGCCGGATAACGGTTGAAATAATCAAAAGTATTTATAAATATTTTTTAGAGCCGGCCGGAATACAAAAATTCATCCTGTCTTATTATTGTATTAAAACAAACAAAAATATGTTTATGATACGAAGGTCATCCGAAAGTCTGTTCGGGTATATAAGGAAATTTTTAAAATTACAACATAAAAAAACGACGGCTGACAAAAGTCAACCACCGTTTTTTAATAGACCTCTTCGGAAATTAAAACGTGATGTATGAACACAGATCATAACGTTGCGAAGTGGTTTTCGAGGGGGTCTAATAGACTTCCTCGGGAATTCTTTCCAATGTCTTGCCGATATATTTTTAATTCTGCATTTTTAATTTCAAAAGCCACACGATGTTTTCGCCCAGTCTTTTCATCGTGGAGATACCCTCGGCATCTTTTTCAAATTCGCCGATTTCGCAGGCCGCACTGACATTCCAATAGCTGCTGCCCGGAATGATCATATCGTTGATAAGAAAAAAATGATGTATCGAATCCAGCGTATGTATCCCGCCGGCGCGCCGGACAGCGGTCACTGCCGCTCCGATTTTTCTGCTGAATGCCATACCGTCCCGTCTTGATATATAGCCGCAGCGGTCGATGACAGCCTTGGTTTCGCTTGTCAGGTCAGAAAAGTATGTCGGGGAACCGATGATAACCGCATCAGCCGCTTTTATCTTTACATACACTTCGTTAACCCAATCATCCGTCGCACATCTGCCGGCGTGCTTTGAACATCCCCCGCAGGCTTTGCACCCCTGCACGGTTCTGCCGCCGGCGTGAAATAACTCGGTTTCAAAATTTGCCGCCGAGCATACATCCAGCACACAGCGCAGCATCTGTGTTGTGTTCCCGTTCCCACGCGGACTCCCATTAATAGCAAATACCTTCATACCTGTTCACTCCTTTTGTTTTTCAACACCCCTATTATACTCCAATTTTCCTTTTCTTGTCAATCTCAGAATTTAAAAATAAATTAAAGCAAAAATACCTTGTAATTTTATATGGACAACGTTATAATAGATTTATTGTTTTAATAAAATTTCTAATTTACGGAGGCATTCGGTTTGTTCGAGAATATTTTTAGTTCAGAAAATATGATAATGTATTTTGCTCGGATATTTATGATCATATTCATTTTACCCGTACATGAGTTAGCGCACGGGTATGCCGCACTCAAGCTGGGCGACGATACCGCCAAGCAGCAAGGAAGAATTACACTCAACCCGATTTCTCATATTCATCCCATCGGGTCATTAATGCTTTTGCTGGTGGGCTTTGGGTTTGCGAAGCCTGTTCCGGTGAATCCGGCTCGGTTCAACCGGAATATTTCGATGAAAAACGGTATGGCGATAACCGCTGCTGCCGGGCCACTGTCCAATTTGATTCTTGCTTTCCTGTTTTTGATAATATTTAAAATTCTCTCGATCTTCACATTCAGCTTCGGCAATTTTCCCGTGGGTAGCTTGTTCAATGTATATGATATTTTAACTTATCAAGGTTTCCTTGCGGAAGTTGCATCTAACGAAATGTTGTTTTACGCTATGATGATAGTCGGTTGGATAGTCCTGATAAATATTATGCTCGCAGTTTTTAATATGCTCCCTGTTCCGCCGTTGGACGGTTCGCGGATCGCAGCGTTGTTTTTACCTCAAAATATATATTTTAACATTATGAGATACGAACAATATATTATGATAGGACTTTTTGCGGTTATTGCTTTTACAAGTGTTTTGAGCCAGTTGATCGGCACGATTTCAAAAGGGGTATATTTCGCACTCGATAAAGCGACAATTTTTGTAGACCTTTTAGCAGGAGCGGTCTGACATGGAGCTGCAATTCAAAACCGGGGAATTCGAAGGACCTCTGGATTTGCTGCTGTTTCTGATAAGCAAGCACAAACTGGATATTTTGACGATCGAAATTTCGGTGCTGCTAAAACAGTTTTTAGATTATATCAACGAAATGCACGCGCAGGATCTTGAAGTCACAAGCAGCTTTATCGAAATGGCGGCACGGCTTGTTTATATAAAAACAGTTTCGCTGCTGCCGTCAAAAGCGGAAGCGGAGGATCTTAAAGCAGAGCTGCAAGGACGGCTTCTGGGGCTTGAAATAGTTAAAACCATAGCGGAAAAACTTTCCCGCATAATGATAAGTTCTTTGTTATTCACACGAAGACCGGCGGAAATCGAAGCTGAAACTGAATACAAGCGTATCCACGAGCCGGATTTGCTTGCAGCGGCATATGGCGATGCCGCCGGAAAACTCAGCCGGAGAATCCCGCCCTCGCCCGAGGTATTCACGCCGTTAGTGGCAAAACGTAAAGTTTCGGTCACATCTAAAATTATAGCCGTACTCAAAGAATTGTATAAAACCGGACGTACCCCTTACGACAGTTTCTTCCGCTCCGGTGACAGGGCGGAAATAGTCGCGACTTTTCTGGCGATGCTGGAACTTATAAAATCCAATCGAATCAAGATTAACGATGATAATACATATCTTTATTTTGTGCGCTAAGGATAAGTAAAATATGAACAAAGAAAATAGTTATACTGCGATAATTGAAGCGATACTCTTTGCCAGCGGGGATCCGTTGCATATAGCCAAGCTTGCAGGGCTTACATCGCTGAACCGGGCGGCAGTACGTCATCAGCTTGAAGTGCTAAATGAAAAATACAGCGATTCGGACAGCGGAATACAGCTTTTACGGCTGGACGAGTATTATCAGCTTTGTACGAAGCCGGAATTTGCCGGGTATGCAAAAGAAGCCGTTGGCGTGACCAGAGAAATTCCCCTTTCATCGGCGGCGATGGAAGTTATTGCGATCATCGCCTATAACCAACCTGTAACCAAGGGATTTATTGAAGAAGTTCGCGGGGTAAACAGTGCGCATATAGTGAACACTTTAGTGGAGAAAGGATTGATCGAAGAAGCCGGGCGGCTTGATATGCCGGGGCGGCCGATAACCTACAAGACCACAACCGGATTTTTAAGGAGTTTCGGGTTGGAAAGTTTGGACGAACTTCCGCCGCTTCCGGAAAACGAAGATCAAATAAATTTTGAAGACCTGCAAGGGACGGAAAACGAATGATCGCGCTTTATATCATAGCCGCTGTTGTTTTGCTTTTCACGATACTGATGGCTTCCAAAACCGGGATAAATATCAGGTATGACGGTGAAATGCACATAAAAATAACATACCTGTTTTTCAGGATAAATCTGTTGAAGCCGAAAAAAGAAAAGCCGATAAAAACAAGGAAGAAAACAAAAGATCCCGTAAAAAAAGCTCCGCAAAAAACCGGAACCGGTCAAAAAGAAAAACATTCAGGTAAATGGGAAAACGCCCGGAGCGTGATTGCGGCTATGAAAAAACCGCTGCGGATTTTGTTGAAGAAAACCACGGTTTCGGATTTGGATGTAAGAATAACAGTCGCCCAATCCGATGCTGCCGCTACTGCTGTGAAATACGGACAAATATGTATAGGAGCTCATACCGTTCTCGCACTGGTGCGCAATATGTTTGATGTAAAGGTGAAACGTATGGATATTGGCTGTGACTTTTTTGCTGAAAGCACGGTCTGCGACATAAAACTAAAAATCAAAACAAGAATGGTCACTCTTATTACGATTTTAATATCGTTTTTTATCAATATGATAAAGATAAAGCAGAAAGGAATGGGAATAAAAAATGAACGATCATCCAATTCAGGGAATGCTGGGGACATCAATGGAAAAACTGCGGGACATGATAGATGTAAATACGATAATCGGGGAAGAAATCAAGCTGGATAACGGAGTTACAATTATCCCGATATCTAAGGTAACCTACGGTTTCGGTTCCGGCGGCTCGAACTTTCCTTCCGCATCGCCCAAGGATATGTTTGGCGGCGGAGTAGGCGCGGGAGCGACGGTTCAGCCGTTAGCCTTTTTGGTTGTTAACGGGACCGATGTGCAATTGATGCAGATGAATACAGGCGGCGCAAACAGCGATCCGGTCAGCAAGGCTATTGATGTTTTTCCGGAGCTTGTCGAAAAAATCAAAAGCCTGTTTAAAAAAGAAAAAAACAACACAGAGGAAGAAAACCCGAACCCGTCATCCTGATGCAAAGTCTTTTTTTGAGGGTGGGAATATTTTAGGTTCGTCTGTGGATGAAAATTCTAAATC